>NZ_JAUOQU010000013.1:0-111460 GCF_030547195.1 Shewanella sp. 6_MG-2023
TGCTCACAATAATCTGTTAATGCAGGCAACGCCCCCACCGCACCTTTGAATAAAGCGCCAAACTCAGTGGTGATTTTTAACCAGTTTTCAGCTGGTATATTCAATCGATTGAGAATATCCTGACTACTCGCGCTGATGGCGCCACGTTTATCATCACGAATAATCCGCCCAGTATCTTCAACCAGCACAATGTAATCTTTGACGCTAAACATTAAACCATTGGGCATATCTAAACGCTCATTGCCCACAAAGGGAAGCAACGCTTTTGGTTGCTCACCGTTTATAGCTGAATTAATGCGACGCTGAATACTGGTGTGATCGGAGGTTTCAGGTGTTGCAGCCATTTGCGCGCGAATTGGATTCAAATCAACATACGCCATACAGGCGAGTACGGCGGCATCATCTAACAAGGCTTGAGATTTAAACCGCCCTTCCCAAAAACGGCCTGTACACTTATCTTCTTTATTGGCCATTCTAGCAATCGGTTCACTCAAGGAACGCATAAACCAACTAATATCGGTTAAACGTTCTCGATATAGCGCAATACAATCATTAACCGTCTTGAATTCAAACTCATTAAGCACTTCACCTTTAATAAATTTGTGGGTTAACAAGTTGCCTTTAAAGCATTTATGCCATTGGGTAAGTACATCAATATCAGACCATTCTTTGGCTTTATCCACATCGACTTTAAGCACGACATGTAAATGATTACTCATCACGGCATAAGCACAAATATCAATCGCAAAAATCGTCGCCAATTCAATAATACGCGAATCAACCCACTCTCGGCGATGTTCATAGTTATCACCAGTCGACTTATCAAATCCACACAAAAATGCTTTGCGCACCACCCGCGTACAGCAGTGATAGTAAGGGGTGTCTTCTAAGCTCACGAGTGTTTTTCTAGATCTGGCCATCTTCAATCACCAAGTAATGAGCAATAACTAAAGCCTAGTAGGGTGTTTAACATTTAGCCAACTAGAATGGGTGGCCATGTTAATTACAAACAGAGAAAATAGGAATAGCTAATGTGCATCATAATAAACATCATTATCGTGACTATTATTTTCTCCTCTACGGTTACTACATCATTCGCGGATGAAAATAACGAACTAATTCAAACATCAAAAACGTCACCAGGAACAGTAATCCAATCAACAACACTAGGTAAAACACCAGTGACTATGCCAACTTTAAGCTCAGCTATTAGCTCTGGAACTCGTTCCGCCAGCAAACAAAGCAATAAAGCACTCGATCACGATTATCACGATTATCACGATTATCACGATTATCACGATTATCACGATTATCACGATTATCACGATTATCAGAAAAATATGCCTAAAGTGATGTTGTGCCAATTCCAACGGAATTCCCAGCTTAATGAAGAGTATTCAACTAAAAAGCAATCGACTGACAATACCCAAGATACTGAATTAATAAAAGATCATAATCAAATAAATAGTATAGGTATTGGTTTTCCTGGTTACCGAGAACAAGGAGGCACAGCTTTTCCACAAAAGCAACAATATGCAAAACCACCACAAATTATGACAAAAATGATTGATGCAATACCGTCGCAAAATAATCAATTACAAATGAGCTCATCGCTAATTGAGGCTCCACAATATATTGTAAACTCACGTAAAATGATAAATGAACAACGTAAAAAAATACTTCATGCCGCAGCTTTTGGCGATGTAAAAACCGTAAATATACTGCTAAAAAATGGAGCAAGCGCCGATGCTAGAGCCAAGGATAGAATAGGACGAACAGCATTAATGTTAGCCGCTTTAAGTGGTCATATTGAAATGGTTAATTCTCTGCTAGAACACGGTGCAAGCGTAAATTTAAAAGACAAAACAGGACATACAGCACTTAATTGGGCAGCCAATCGATCACACCTACAAATTGTGAAAATTTTGCTTAGTAATGGAGCCGATATTAACACCCAGGATAATAGCGGCACATCCCCACTCTTATATGCCATTGCAACCCGTAATATCAAAATGGTTAGTTTACTGTTGTCACATGGGGCGAAACCGAAATAGAAAGCAGCGTAAGTAAGATGACACCTATGCTACTTGCCATTGAATATAACGATCAAGAATCGATTGACCTTTTACTCGATAACGGAGCTGATGTTAATGGCACAAATAGTGATGACTTTTCGCCAGTAATGGCCGCAGCAGAAAAAAATCAGCTTAACACGGTGCAAAAAATTATCTCCCATGGTGCACAGGTAAACCTATTTGATAAAAAGCATTTTACAGCGCTGTTATATGCAGCTGAACATCAACACATGGCTGTCATGCAGTTATTATTATCTCAAGGAGCAAATATTAATGCTGTAGATAATAAAGGTAGAAACGCAGTTATGCGCGCCAAGCAAAAAGGCAATAATGACGTTGTAAAATTATTATGTGAACAGGATACTAACTTAAATGCTGATGATTGCTCAGAACCTAGCCAATATTAATTGACCACAACATCCTTATCGTAACCTTGAATTGAGCGTTCGCTTTATCAAAGTTAAATTACGTTTTAATCAGCTCTTGATTAGAGAGAAGATAATGATATTTAGCTCACACTGTTACTTCTTTGATTCTGATAAAGCCTAATGTTTCCATTTTCGATGTAATATTCCGAACTTCATTTTGGCTGGTCGCGGATATATGTCATCATCTTGAATAGCTAACTTAATATTTCCATGCTTTAGGACGTTATTTACTTCCAGTCCTGTCCATAAGATTTGATAATCAGCAGGAGTTAGCTTAGGTATTTCAAAAGAAAAAATGGTATTGCCACCCTCAGGCACTTGAGTATCTAATACAAGCAGGAAACCATCATTATCCTTAATAGTTATTGAATCTAAAGTTACACTCTTATCAAAGGTGATTTTCATCCTGCACGGTGTAGCCTCAATAAACTCAGCCGTTACACCACTACGACCTTGAGTTATCTCATTGGCAGAAACTGCATTTACAGCCAGTAAAATAAGCATCAATAAATATTTGTCCATCTTCATTTAAATACCTCATTCTTGGCTAAGCAGAAAATTAAGCTATTGATAATTAGATAATATTATTTAACACAACGTACCTGAATTTACTATTGGTGTAATCCAGTATCGACAAGGGTTATGCTGACAAACTGTAGACAAAGCGCTCAACAATTTTTCTTGATTATCATCTGAATGCATAATTTCAAATTTATAAAACTCACGATAACCTTCAACCTGCTCTTTAATATTAAAATGGCTGTGCTCACGGCTAAAACCACAAATATTACTGAGACTAAAACCTGATAAAAAATCTAGTTCGATAAGAGTATCCACAATATCGTCCTTGATATCGTTTTGGGCAATAAGCACTAATAATTGCTGTGTAATCATTGGCGTTTCTCCAGCCAGTAATAAAGGATGGGCAATAAATAAAGTGTGGTGATTGTTGATGTCAATAATCCTCCAATGACAACAATGGCTAAGGGTTTTTGAATCTCTGCACCTGGACCTGATGCAAATACTAATGGCATTAAGCCAAACATGGCTGTAGTTGCAGTCATTAATATAGGTCGCAACCGTCTAGCTGCGCCTTGTTCTACTCGGACTAATAAATCACTGAACAAATGTTTGCTCTGTTCGTAATAACTCACCATAACAACACCATTAAGCACAGCCACACCTAATAGCGCAATAAAGCCAACCGAGGCAGGAACTGACAGGTATTCACCTGAGAAATATAAACTCACAATGCCGCCCATCATGGCAAATGGAACGTTAGCGAGTATTAGACCAGATTTAGCCAATGAACCAAAAGTTGTGAATAAAATCAGAGTGATTAACGCTATTGCAATTGGAATTACGAGTAATAAATTATTGGTAGCACGTTGTTGGTTTTCAAACTCTCCGCCAAAACTGACACTGTATCCACTAGGAAGCTTTATTTCATTCGAGATCTTAACGTTGAGTTCTTCAACAAAACTAACAATGTCGCGCCCCTCTACGTTAGTAGTAATAACTGAGAAGCGATCACCTTGCTCTCTTTCGATTAAAATAGGTCCTTCTTTATAGCTTAACTTGGCGACATCGGTAAGACGTTTAAGTGAATGATCAGGCATAACCAACAATTGATTTTGTAACTCATGAACACTACTAATTCCGTCTCTATTATTCGCTATCAATATTGGCGTGCGCTTCTTACCTTGCAGCACTTCAGAAACTACAACCCCTTCCAGTTGGCTTTTTAGATATCGAGCAAACTCTATTGTACTCATGCCAAAACCGCGGGCTTGTTCATTATCTAAGGTTAAATTAATAAAAGGACTTCCTTCAATCATAGACATTTTGACATCAATACTCCCTTTCGTCATTTTCACTAATGCATCTATTTGAGATGTTAGTTTTCCAAGTGTATCGATGTCAGTCCCAAATACCTTAATCGCAACATCACCGATACTTCCGGTAAGCATTTCTGAAACCCGCATTTGGATAGGTTGAGTGAAATTAAAGTTCACCCCAGGAAAGTTAACCAGTTCAGTACGAATAGAATCTATTAATTGATCCTTATGCGCAAAACGCCATTCACTCCGTGGCGCAAGCTCCAAAAATACATCGGTTTCATTCAGACCCATTGGGTCTAAACCAATTTCATCAGATCCTGTACGTGCAACCATCTGTTTAATTTCAGGAACCTGAGTTAGTAAGGTCTGTTGGATTTGCTTATCAATTGCGATAGATGCTTCAAGTGAGATGGAAGGAGATTTCTCTAACTGCAAAATAATGTCACCTTCATCTAAAGTCGGCATAAAGGTTTTTCCAACCAAGCTAAACAATCCTAGGCTAACAACCAGTAGCGTAAAGACGACAACGATAAAAGACTTTTTGTGAACAAATATGATTTTAAGACTGGTGAGGTATGTCGCTTTTAGTTTCTCGATTGCCTTCGGTTCCTGCGCACTTTTTTCATTGACCAAGTAAGAGGCTACAACTGGGATGACTGTCAGCGATAATATTAAAGCAGACAGCATTGCAAACACTATTGTAACTGCTACAGGAGTAAATAGTTTCCCTTCTAAACCAGTTAATGTCAGTAGTGGCGAGAATACAATCATCACAATTATAGTGCCAGAGACCACTGGAATAGCGACATCTTTTGTAGCACGATAGATAAGATGTAAACGAGGTAAACGCTGTTTGGTTGCGATGAGATTTACCATGTTTTCAACCACTACCACAGAGGAATCGACTAGCATACCAATAGCAATAACTAATCCACCCAAGCTCATGAGGTTAGCTGAGAGGTTGAATAGATCCATCATGAGAAATGTCATCAATGCAGCAAGGGGCAAAGACAATGACACCACTAAGGCTGCCCTCACATTCCCTAAGAATAAAGCTAAAAGCACAATGACTAAAACTACAGCTTCAAACAATGCACTTGATATGGTATCAATCGCTGTATTTATAAGATTCGCCCGATCATAAAAAGTATTGATAACACTGCCTTCTGGTAATGTTGTACTTATCTGTTCAAGCTTTTCTTTTATACTTTCGACCACTTGGGCAGTATTAGCATCTTTAAGCGCAATAATTAACGCTTCAGCAGCTTCTTCTCCGTCCTTGGTCACCGCTCCGTAACGAGCTAAGTGACCTACTTCAATATCAGCTAAATCTCGAAGACGATACACCTTGGCATTATCGGCTTTTATCACCAATTGTCTCAGTTCATCTATATCATCAATTCGACCTTCAGCACGTACGATAATTGTATCAGTGCCGATTGTCAGCTTACCGGCACCTTCATTGTGGTTATTCTCGGTAATAGCTTGTTGCAGTAACGAAAAACTTACCCCTGCAGCAGCCATAGCTGAAGGATTGGGGCTAATACTAAAACTCTTAGCGTACCCGCCTAAAATATTCACATCAGCGACACCTGCTACGGTACGTAACAATGGGCGAACTTCCCACTCTAATAACTGCCTACGTTCTATCAAAGATAAATTAGGATTTTCGAGTGTGAACATAAATATTTCGCTCAGCGGCGTACTCATCGGTGCGACCCCTCCAGAAACCTCCTGAGGAAAGCTATCCCACACAGCAGCAAGTCGTTCACTCACCTGTTGCCTTGCCCAATAGATATCAGTACCTTCAGTAAAATCAAGGGTGATATCGCTGATAGCATATTTGGTCGTGGAACGTAAAATTGCCTGATGAGGTATTCCTAATAACTCTGTTTCAATAGGTACAGTGATCTGTGCTTCTATTTCTTCGGGAGTCATCCCTGGCGCTTTTAAAATAATCTTAACTTGGGTGGGTGAAATATCAGGAAAAGCGTCAAGAGGAATTGAAAACCAAGCTCTAGCGCCTGCCAATATTAATATTAGCGCAACAATTAAAACGAATAGGCGCTGAGTGAGAGAGAATCTAATCACGGAAGCGAGCATATTATTCGCCTCCCAAGCCAAGTAGTATCCCTTTTACTGCTGCAACAGATTGAGTTAATACATAAATATTGCTTAAGTCTTGATCGCTAGCAACTATATATTCATTAGAAGTAGAACCTAGAACCTCGATAGTGAGTGCAGATAATATCGATGCTGTTTTGGCAAAAATTTGGGTCTCTTGTTGCCAACTAAATACGCTAGTTTTAGGTAATAAATACACTGCTTTTTGATATTCAGGAATAACGGTAATTTGTTGTCCTAGTAATAAGTTACAACCTAGAGGAACTGGCATTGACCAAGCAGTTAAAAAAACACCATCTGCAATGGCTGAAACTTCGTCTATTGAAACATGACATTGGTTAATATTTACTGCCGACAGTGAGGTAGATTGATTCATAGGCACATTAATTTTAATACGAATACTATCTGCTGGAATCAAAGAAAATAACGCTGCACCTGCATTATATGAGCTACTAAGGTTAGTAAGATTAACTATACCTGCTATTGGAGCTCTAATGACTAATGACTCTGTAGAAGTATCAATACTTTCAACCAGTTCCATAAAGTGCTGCATGTGTTGGTATTTAAGTTGAGTGCTGAGATAGTCTTGACTGATCTCACGCCATTTATCAATACTAATACTATTCGTTTTTAATAAGGATTTATTGCGTTCATAACGTTGCTTAGATAGATCAAACAGACTTTTGGTAGCCTCAATTTGAGCAAGAAAATGAAATATTTCTGGCCCTGTTAACCTTACAATAGCTTGCCCTTTAGTCACAGCTTGGCCCTGGGCGACTAAGTAAGTTACCTGTTGAATATTTTCAGGTGTTCTGACCCAATAATCATTACCAGGTAATCGTTCTATTTGGGCTGGAAGTGAACTCCCTTCATAACTTACACCTTTCTGTGGCTGCGTGTACTTAAGTTCTAAACTACCCAACTCTGCAAGTGATATAGTCTTCGCACACACGAAGCTAGCAGATAAACACAAAGGTATACACACAAGGCTAACGCCAAATTTGGCCATCATAATGAAATTCCTAAAGCTTGCAGTTGTTGAGAGTGGAGTTGCTGCTGAGTGATTTGGTTTAGTAATAAACGTGATTCAGTATCAAGTGCATCCATATAACGACGCAGCCAAATTTCATAACTAATTTGACTCTGGTCTTTAACTTTGGCTAAATCTTCTGTAATTGTCCGACTCAGCGAGACACCACGCTGTAACAATAACTGTTGCTTCCTGAGGTTTTGCTGTTTCATAGCTAGCTTTTCTGTTTGGGTCTTTAATTCAAGATAGGTACGCTCACTATTTAAACTCTGTTCTTGATGGTCTTTTTGCCAAATAGAAAGTTCACTTTGTGATAATGCTGATCCCAAGCTAATCGGTATACTAATTCTCAAACCTAATTGTTGGTCATTAAATTGATCGTCAGCGGTTTCTTTAGCAGTTAAGGATAATGTCCATGAATCCTGCTCTCCTGCTTGCTGGCTTTTAATGATCAACAGTTGTTGTTGCTGCCGTAATGATTGAATTTGCCATAAGGGATGTTGGATTAATGCATCATTAATCCCATGATGGATACTTAAATTAGCTTCAGTAATTTCACGATATTGTTCATTAATTTTCTGCGGTATAACGCTCAAACCAGTAACTGAATTAAAAAGAGAAAGAGCTTCACTCTGTTGTTGCTTAAGAACAATTTGATCTAAATCAATATCTACATGTTCTCGTTCCAGTAGCAATATATTCACTTTAGGCAATTCTCCCGCATCAGAAAGTTGCTTGTGCTGAACATATAGCTTGTCTAATAATTTTGCTTTACGGTTTAGCTGTTTTATTTTCACTGATGCTATGCGGTAATCCCATATGCTTTGTCTGAGTAATCCAGATAAGTACAATTTCTGTAACGCAACTTGCTGACCTTCAAGTTCCAGCGTCAACTTTTTTAGTCGTTTATCACTATTATGTAAACCGAATGACTTGATTGGTAAGTTAAGTGATACTTCTTGCTCGTAAATGTTACTATTATCAAGACTACCAAGGTAACTTAAGCTGATGCTTGGTAACCCTGTTAACCAAGTCGAACTAGTCAATTCAAACGCTCTACCATCATTTAATGGTGTTCCGTTAAGTTGCGTCACGTTTAATCTGTTTCGACTGATTTCCAGCAGCTTAGACAATTCATTACTAGGAGTTGCAAAACTATAGGTGCCACTAGTTAAAACGATGAGGATACATAACTTGATACTAAACTTAATAGCAAACATAAGTGATTTCTATAACCCAAAATGTATACTCATATTAATCACTTAAATGTTAAAGCACATGGGGAAAATGTATCATAAAAGCCTTTATAGTACATATGTACCATAGCCCAAGCTAATGATTTTATTATATTAAAATAAATACTATTTTTTGGGCTTCATTTATTACCAGTTACGAGTTGTAGGATTTATCTCATGAAAAAAGATGTATTCATTATTGTATTATTGCTACTGATAACAATGTTTAAACTATTTGACATCTTTGCTGATTTACAGCTTGATATTCCTGCTTGGCACATTGCACAAGAAAGTGTTCTTGTACTACTTACAATAATCGGTAGCATTTATTTAGGCTTTGATCTAATTCGAAGCTCTCGCCAAGTAAAAGCCCTAAGATCTAAATTAGCGAGTGCAGATAAGCAGATTAATAATATGTCGGGCCAAATGCGTGCTGCTAGACAAGAATACAGCCAAACCATCGCAGCTCAATTTGACTCTTGGAGTTTTACTAAAAGTGAACAACAGGTAGCTCTTTTACTGCTAAAGGGGCTGAGTTTTAAAGAGATTGCCGAAGTTCGACTCACAAAAGAAAAAACGGTCCGCCAACAAGCTTCCAATATTTACAGCAAAGCTCAAGTAGATGGTCGCCACACTCTCTGTGCATGGTTTATGGAAGACTTTATTCAAGAATAGTTATATAGGTAGCTTAAGCTATTGAGGACCTGCGCTCGAGCGTGTAAATCATTTCATCAACATAACGAATAAAGTCATTAATACAGGTTTGATGGTCTATGGTATTGATGATTTTTTCAGCGTGCCTGCGACATTTATATTGCGTCTATTTATTACTAATGTGACTCTAGCTCTGGCGTGAGTAAACAAAGACACTTTAATATCATAAGGAAAGCCTTTATCGCGTAACTATTTGTCTAAACAGATACGTGTGAAGTACACACTATTGGGGGGACTCTACTGATAAAAAAAGCAGGGACATTGACTGAGTCAATCCTGAAACGGCAGATAAGTGCTTAAAAAATAGCTATTTCAAACTCTGCCAACAAAGCTATTTTGTTTTTATTGTGTATATATTCAATAATATTAGTAAGTTAAACGAAAAAAGGCTCATCATTACTGATGAGCCTTTCGTCTTGAATATGGCGGAGAGATAGGGATTTGAACCCTAGATGGGCTACAAACCCATGCCGGTTTTCAAGACCGGTGCATTCGACCACTCTGCCATCTCTCCGAACGAGCGAGATAATAGCTATCTCACTCGCTGCTGTAAAGCATAAATTTAAGATTCTTTACTGTTTGCTTAAGTTAGCATCAATCTGCGCTGTTTTTATTAGCGTGAAGTGCGATGCTAGCAGGATCTGGCTTTATGAAGTTATTTGTTACTGAAGCCCAACTATCATGCTTTGACAATAAATAGCCTAAGTAAGCAACAACAGCACTCAATACGATACCTAAACCGATAGTCACTTCATTATATTGTACGAACATCGCGACAATACTTGATGCTCCGAACGCCATACCAATCTGAAGGAAGTTTTGTAAACCTGCAGCTTTGGTGGCATTTTTACTGAACTGCTGTAAGGCATTGTTGACGACCAAAGGATAAGTCGCACCGTTAGCTGCAGCAAGTAATGAGAAGGTTACCAATAGCGGATAAATTGATTCCATTGGGATTACCAAAGTCGCTATTGCAATGGTTGCAACACAGAAGAAAAACAGTCCCAATAAATAATTAAGCGCCTGTGTGGTACCGAATTTTTTAACAAGTACTTTGCTCATGTAACCACCCACGATAAACATGATGGTTTGTGGAATAAAGCTCAAGCCAATGGCTTTAGCTTCATAACCAAATTTAATCATTACACTTGGCCATACCGTTAAATAACTAAAGAATGCTGCAGACAATGCACCAAATATAACCACGTTACCTAAAAACCGGGTGTTTTTTAAGATGGTTTTATAGCTGATGTTTTCTTGTGGTTCTGCTTGTTTGTTCTCTGGTGCAACTAACAGCTTGGTCATAACGATAAGCAAAACCGCAAGTATTGCTAAAGTAATGAAAACTGCTCTCCAGCCAAATGTATCAACAATTGATGCACCAATGAGAGGTGCAACAGCAGGTGATAGCGCAACTAAAGGCATGATGTTTGAAAACACTTTTTGCGCTTTTTCAGCATCATATTTTTCAACGACAATAGCTTGCCAAATTACACCAGCACTACAGGCACCTAACGCTTGGAAAAAACGTGCGATATTAAGCATAATAATCGAGTTACTGGCGACAATTAAGGCGCTGGCTGCTGCAAAGATAACTAAACCAATTATTAAGGCTTTTTGTTTGCCTACTTTTTCAACTAATGGACCATAAAGTAATTGGCCGATAGCTAAACCCGCTAAGAAAGTCGTTAATGAAAAAGCGACGTTGTTTAAGCTGGTATCAAATGAGTCAGCTATGTTTTGAAATGCAGGTAAATACATGTCGGTGGCAATAAAGCCCAGCATACTTAACAGTGCTAAGTAGCCTAATAAAATAAAGTACTGCACATTGGCAGAGGTAGATGATGCTTTTTTCATAAAAAAAGTGTCCGAAATTGGCTTAATTAAAAATCAGCGTGCAGTCTAATCACTTGCAAAAGCAATGTGAAACGTTTAGTTTTGATGACTGCATTCATAAATTTTCACAGCAAAGGATAGCAAGCTATGCTTTCAGAACAAGCATTGGAAATGATCGACATTGTCGCTCGCTTAGGTAGTTTCACGGCAGCAGCCAATCAATTACACAAAGTTCCTTCAGCAGTCAGTTATGCCGTAAAACAAATCGAAGATGAACTTGGTGTCATTTTGTTTGAAAGGCATCATCGCAGTGTCAGCTTAACGGAACCCGGTAAACATTTTGTCGCCCACGCAAGAGAGCTATTGGGTGACATGAATGACTTAAAGCGTAGCACTCAACGTGTCGCTAATGGCTGGCAACCGACTCTATCTATCGCTTTAGATAATATTGTCCGCGCTGATCGTATTAGTGTACTAATTGCAGACTTTTATCGTCACTTTGACGATGTTGAACTCATCATCCGTATTGAGGTGTTTAATGGGGTCTGGGAAGCATTAGCAACAGGTCGCAGTGACATCGCCATAGGTGCAACTACAGCTATCCCTGTGGGCGGCGTATATCAGTATAAAGATATGCGCGAGATTCAATGGTCGTTTTTAGTCAGTCGTAACCACCCTCTAGCTGAAATTGATCGCCCATTAACAGACGATGAATTACGCATCTATCCCTCTATTTGCTTAGAAGATACTTCAAGGGAAATACCCAAACGCACAACTTGGTTGCTGGCCAATCAGCGCCGATTAGTGGTGCCTGACTGGATAAGAGCATTCAATTGTTTCCGTGATGGCTCAGGTATCGGCTATATGCCTAGAAACCTGGCAAAACCCTTTATCGACTCTGGGGTGTTAATTGAAAAAACCTTAGAACATCCAAGAAATGCAAGCCCTTGCTGTTTAGCTTGGAATCAAGAAAAGATGTCCCCAGCCCTTGAGTGGGTTTTAGAATACTTAGGTGATACCGATAAGTTACATCAAGAGTGGCTCGCATAACCACAAAGCCAGCATCTTGATGACATTATTAACAAGTTGTAATGATAATTTAATGTTCAGTTCAGCTTTCTTAGTAAAAATGTTGTTTAGGACAATTTTTTATATGAACATGTGTCATTAAATAATAGTTAACATGACAGTGACACTTATATACCTTTAAGCTGTGTTCAAGCTAAGGTATTATAAATCTAAATAATTTAATAAATATCTTTTGTAGTGACTCTATTACGTCATTACAGTTTTTTTCGAGTCTATGGAGACTGTTATGAATCAACAAACTTTATCGGGCCATCAAGCTACAACGATGGAAACCAATAAACTGATCAAAAATACCTACATGCTATTGTCGATGACTCTTGCCTTTGCCGCAGTCATGGCTGGTGTAGCAATGATGATGAACATTGGCCCTTTCATGTCAATCGGACTATCACTTGGTAGTATCGTGGTAATGATGGTGACCCTGAAAAAAGCAGACAATGCTTCAGGGCTTGCATGGATTTTTGCCTTTACGGGTATGCAAGGTGCATCATTAGGATACATTTTAAACCACTACGCAGGTTTAGCTAACGGCCCTGAGCTTATTATGCAAGCGTTTGGCTTAACCTCAGTTATCTTCATTTCTTTATCAGCTTATGCAATTAGCACTAAGAAAGATTTCAACTTCATGGGCGGCTTCCTTTTTGCTGGTCTGATTGTGGTTATCGGCGCATCACTGATCAACATGTTTGTTGGTAACAGTGTTGCATTTATGGCTATTCAAGCTGCAGTAGCGATGCTGATGGTAGGCTTAATCCTTTATGATACAAGCCGTATCGTCAATGGTGGCGAAACTAACTATATCCGTGCAACGATTTCGTTGTTCTTAAACTTCATCAACTTATTTATGGCGCTATTACACTTAATGGGCATGGGTAACGATGACTAGGCGTTAAGTTACTTGGTTATTCATTTGGTTCTAACCTTGTGATTAATCGGTTTACTACGCTAAAATGGCTCCCTTATTAGGAGCCATTTTTTATTGTTATGAATAAATTTATTATCCAAGTTAATGGCACAGTTTATGGCTCAACTGCGAGCTTTAGAGCGCTGCGCTTTACGACAAGTGTATTGTCATTAGGCCATCAAGTTACGCGTATTTTCTTTTATCAAGACGGCGTGACTAATAGTAGCCAATTAATCTGTCCTGCCTCTGATGAACATGACTTGCACCAAGCATGGAAAAAATTGGCAATTGAACACAATATTCAGTTGATAAATTGTGTGTCAGCAGCGCTGCGACGCGGTGTGTTGTCACAGCAAGATGCCACCGAAAACACTAAAGCACAGTTCAATTCTAGCGCGCCATTTGAAATGGGTGGTTTAGGTGAGCTGGTCACAGGTATTGAAACATCAGATCGATTAGTGTGCTTTTAATGCTGATTTTAAATCACTGTGCAGGATAACCACATGAAGCAAATTTGCGTTATTTTCAGACAAAGCCCATTGGGCAATAGTTCCAGCCGTGAAGGCTTAGACTTTGCGTTACTCAGTGCCAGTTTTGAGCAACAAGTTAGCGTGGTTTTTACTGATGAAGCTGTGCTGCACCTGCTAGCAGATCAGCAGCCAGAATTAGTCGGCAGTAAAGATTACCTATCGACGTTTAAAGCTCTTAATATTTATGATATTGAAACCGTTTTAGTGTGTGAGCAGTCAGCAAAACAATTTGGCATCACTGAAGACAAGTTTAATTTTGAGGCGCAATTAGCTGATAGCAATGCCATTAAGCAATTATTAGCGCAAAGTGATGAAGTGGTGGTTTACTAATGATTTTACATCACATTCAAACCTCAGCCACCACTGACAACGCGCTAAATTGCTGCTTACGTTATATCGCTAGTGAAGACAGTATCATCCTTGCTGACGATGCGATTAATTGCTTATTACAAAGCCATTGGCAGCAAAAATTGCTAGATATACAGATTTATATATTATCTGAAGATATACAAGCTCGAGGCTTAACAGCACTTTTACCTAGCAGCGCTAATATCTCAATTATTGATTATGACCAGTTTGTACTGGCTACATTGAAACACACGAAGGTGATTACTTGGTAAATTCAATTGAATTTAATGGGCAACAAATAGAAGTTGATGCTCAAGGTTATTTAAAAAACGTTGCTGATTGGCAACCTGATATGGCAATTATTTTGGCTGCAGGTGAAGATATCGTATTAACCGAGCAACATTGGGAAGTGGTTAATTTTGTGCGTAACTTTTATCTTGAATACAAGACAAGCCCTGCTATCCGCGTGCTAGTGAAAGCCATAGGTCATACGTTAGGGCCTGATAAAGGTAATTCAAAATACCTTTATACCCTCTTTCCTGTGGGCCCAGCTAAACAGGCGACTAAAATCGCAGGCTTACCAAAACCTGCTAAGTGCCTTTAACTATCATGTAACCAGACCTGCTAAATTTACGGCACAAAAAAACCAAACATGATGTTTGGTTTTTTTTAGGCTCAGATAACGCCTTAACGCTAGCGAAGACTTAGCCTATTTTTTCTAGGCCGCGCATATACGGACGTAATACGTCAGGCACGGTAATAGAGCCATCTGCATTTTGGTAGTTTTCAAGGATAGCAACTACTGTACGACCAACAGCAAGGCCTGAACCGTTTAAGGTATGAACCAAAGTTGGTTTCTTGTCATTAACACCACGGTAGCGTGCTTGCATACGACGTGCTTGGAAATCTTTCATGTTTGAACAAGAAGAGATTTCGCGGTAGGTGTTTTGCGCAGGTAACCACACTTCAATATCGTAAGTTTTCGAAGCGCCAAAACCCATGTCGCCAGTACATAAAATCACAGTACGATATGGAAGGCCTAGCCCTTCTAGTACTTTCTCAGCATGACCTGTTAGCTCTTCTAACGCATTCATTGAATCTTCAGGTTTAACAATTTGAACAAGTTCAACTTTATCAAACTGATGCTGACGAATTAGACCACGAGTATCACGGCCGTAAGAGCCCGCTTCACTTCGGAAACAAGACGTTAATGCCGTCATTTTAAGTGGTAAATCAGCTTCTTCAACGATAGTGTCACGTACTACATTGGTCAAAGGTACTTCAGCAGTTGGAATCAAGCTTAAGCCTTGGCCTTCTTCAGTGGCCGGTTTAGTGTGGAACAAATCTTCACCAAACTTAGGTAGCTGACCTGTGCCTAATAAGCTTTCTTCGTTAACCAGTAATGGCACATACATTTCTGAATAACCGTGATTTTCAGTATGTAGATCTAACATGTACTGACCCACAGCGCGGTTTAGGCGTGCGATTTGGCCTTTCATTACCACAAAGCGAGAACCGGTGATTTTAACGGCGTTTTTAAAATCTAACCCATCTAGATCTTCACCCAGTTTCACATGATCTTTTACTTCGAAATCAAATGTAGTTGGCTCGCCCCAAGTGCGGACTTCAACGTTATCATTTTCGTCAGCACCGGCTGGTACTGCGTCATCTGGTAAGTTAGGCATGCTCATAGCAATAGCATTTAACTCAGCTAACAATTCAGCTAGTTCAGATTTTTTCGCATCCAGTTGAGCACCTAAGTCCCCTACTTTAGCCATGATTTCACTGACATCTTCACCACGACCCTTTGCTTGACCAATGGACTTAGAAATTGCATTTCGGGATGCTTGCAATTCTTCTGTGGCCACTTGTAGCGACTTACGCTTTTCTTCTAAAGCGGTAAGGCGGCTAATATCAAGGATAAACCCACGCTTAGCTAACAGCTCAGCGGTGACTTCAAGTTCGTTACGCAAAAATTTTGGATCTAACATGTTTTATATTCTTAATAGTTAAATGCGAGAAAAAACTAGCTGCTGACCGACATATACCATGAAAATACACAGTACAACGTTCAACAACACGTTGAGAATAGCTTTTGCAAAAAGACCTTCTTGCATTAGCAATAATGTTTCATTGGAAAAAGTAGAAAAAGTCGTTAAGGCGCCTAACAATCCAACACCTATCATGGCTTTTAATTCAGGACTTAACTGGCTGGCTTGACCAATGGCATAAACCACACCCATCAAAAATGATCCCAATACATTTACCAACAGTGTACCAAAAGGGAAACTGCTTCCAAATAGCTGAAGCATGAAAATTGAGATTAGATAACGAAAAACAGCCCCAATTGAACCACCAAGGGCCACAAACATGATATTGCTCATGCTAATCATAGCGCTTTACCTCACTGGTTCGGTCTAGTTCTGCTAAATGGGCAAGTTTGTCTTTGATTCTTTTTTCAAAGCCGCGCTCAGTTGGATAATACAATTGGCTATCTTTTATTGACTCAGGGAAGTAATTTTCCCCATTTGCATAGGCACCAGCTTCATCATGAGCATAGCGATACCCTGCCCCTAAACCCATATTTTTCATCAATTGAGTCGGTGCGTTACGTAAGTGATCTGGCACTGATTCATGCCCTGTTTCGCTTGCAAGCATTCTTGCTGCTTTAAAGGCGGTGTAAACCGCATTACTTTTTGGCGCACTGGCCAAGTAAACAATCGCTTGGGCGATAGCACGCTCACCTTCAGCAGGACCAACGCGGTGATAACAATCCCAAGCATTAAGCGCAATATTCATTGCAGTAGGATCGGCGTTCCCCACATCTTCAGAGGCAATGGCTAATAGTCTACGTGCTACATAGAGAGGATCGCCGCCGCCTTCAAGTATTCGACAATACCAATACAAAGCAGCATCAGGAGCTGAGCCTCTCACGGACTTATGCACCGCAGAAATCAAATCATAAAATTGATCGCCATTTTTATCATAAGCGGCCATTTGATGCCCAGCGACTTGCGTCAGCATCTCTTGAGTAAATTCACCGTTATCAGCAACCAAGTCACTCATTAACTCGAGTAAATTTAATGCTTTGCGCGCATCACCATCACTAATTGAAGCTAACTGCTGCATTACTGTTTCAGGAATAGTAAAACCACGTTTACCAAAACCACGCTCAGTATCCATTAATGCTTGATTGATAATCGCGGCAATATCATCGCTATCTAAGCGATTGATTAAATAAACTCTGGCACGAGACAATAAGGCGTTATTGAGCTCAAAAGATGGGTTTTCAGTGGTCGCGCCAACAAAAATAACAGTACCGTCTTCGATAAAAGGTAAAAACGCATCTTGTTGGCTTTTATTAAATCTATGGACTTCGTCCACAAACAATAATGTACGCTGACCACGGCTTTGAGCTACCGCTTTAGCTTGCTCAATGGCGGCGCGAATTTCTTTAACCCCTGAGGTAACCGCCGAAATGCGCTCTACATGGGCATTGGCATAATGCGCCACCAATTCAGCTAAGGTGGTTTTACCTGTGCCAGGAGGGCCCCATAACAACATAGAGTGAGCTCGATTGGCCTCAAGTGCTTGGCGCAGTGGTTGCCCTTTACCGAGTAAATGCTGCTGCCCTACATACTCACTTATCTCCCTTGGGCGCATTCTTGCGGCTAAAGGACGAAAGTCTGGGGCAAAATCGAAACCTAAAGTAGACACTATAACCTACTGAGCTAGGCTTGAACGTTGATCGTCAATATCAACGTTTGCCGGTACGGTAAATTCAAATAAGCCGTTTTCGTCTGCCGCAACCTTGGTTTGATTTGTTAACGTGAACTGACTGTAATTGCCTTGCTCATCTAACAAATTAAAATCAGTAAGCTCTGCCTCATTGAAACACACAGTGACAGTCACCACACTTGAATCATCCGCTTTGGGCTTAATGGAATAACAGGCTTTAGCTGACTCTGGCTGAATTTGCTCAACACGATACTGAGACCAAGTTGTTTCATCGCGATGAACTAACAAAGCCATTGGAGATGCGTCAATAGCATCGGCAAAATCCATGACTGAAACTTCTTCAGCAAAAGGGTTATAAATCCATAAATCTTTACCGTCAGCCACAATGAGCGACTCATCAGGCTCAGTTAAATGCCAGTAAAATTTGTTTGGATAAGCAAGGGCAAATACCCCTTTACCTGACTGAATGACTTTATTGTTTATATCGGTAACTTGCTGGGTAAAATCAGCTTTTAATGAATCGGCTTTGGCTAAGCGATCACGCAATTGCGCTGATTCATCAGCTAACGCGTTGCCTGACAATAATAATGCTAAGGCTGTAACAACAGCAAAACGCTTGTTCATATAAATTCCTAATACTGTATTGCTAATTCTTAGCGATAAACTTTTAAGGCTAGTGGCTATGCTTTTTGTCACTAAGGCTTTTTCTTTATAAGGTTGATTATTAATGGCTTCATTATAACGGTTTATTTGGCCAAACTGGCTATAAGCGCAGTGATTGTTATGTTCGGTCCGAGGTTAGTTTCTCGGTGGCGGAGGAGCTAAAACCTCACGATTACCATTATGACCTTGTGTACTGACAATCCCCTGGGTTTCCATCATTTCGATAATCCGCGCCGCGCGGTTATAACCAATTTTAAACTTACGCTGCACACTTGAAATTGAACCTCTGCGGGTTTCAGTGACAAACGCAACCGCTTCATCATATAACTGATCAGTATCATCATCAGATTCTGCAGCTTCACCAGGCAGCAATACTTGCTCACCTTCACTGACGCCATTAAGGATTTCTTCAATATAACGTGGCTTACCACGAGCATGCCAGTCTGCAACGACTTTATGGACTTCATGATCGTCAATGAAAGCACCATGGACACGAATAGGTACGCTGGTACCTGGTGGCAAGTACAGCATATCACCCATACCGAGTAGTGTTTCTGCGCCTTGCTGATCTAAAATGGTTCTAGAGTCAATTCTTGATGACACTTGAAAAGCGATACGTGTTGGCACGTTTGCTTTAATCAAACCAGTAATGACATCCACTGAAGGTCTTTGGGTGGCTAAGATTAAGTGTATACCCGCTGCACGGGCCTTTTGAGCAATACGGGCAATCAGCTCTTCAACCTTTTTACCGACAATCATAATCATGTCAGCAAATTCATCGACCACTACCACAATAGAGGGTAATTTTTCTAACTCAGGGGCCTGTTCATCCATACTTTCAGATGACTTCCATAATGGGTCAACTATCGGTTCACCTGCTTCTATGGCTGATTTAATTTTAGCGTTATAACCTTTTAAATTACGTACGCCAAGCGCTGACATTAACTTGTAACGTCGCTCCATTTCACCAACACACCAACGTAGTGCATTAGCCGCTTCTTTCATATCGGTGACGACTTCACATAACAAATGTGGAATACCGCCATATACGGAAAGCTCCAACATTTTCGGATCAATCATGATAAAGCGCACATCATCAGGACCAGACTTATACAAGATACTGGTGATCATCACGTTGACGCCAACTGACTTACCCGAACCTGTAGTACCGGCAACTAATAAATGCGGCATTTTACCTAAATCAACCACCACGGGATCGCCAGCAATATCTTGTCCCAGCACCATGGATAAATCAGATTTACTTTCTTCAAAGGTTTTAGAGTCTAAAACATCGCGCATAAATACCGTTTCACGGAATTTATTAGGCAATTCAAGACCCACAAAGGCTTTACCTGGAATAACCTCAACAACGCGGACACTTTCTGCTAACAATGAACGGGCTAAATCTTTCGACAAATTAGTGATTTTTGAGGCTTTGACACCAGGGGCTAATTCAAGTTCAAATCGAGTCACCACAGGGCCTGGGAATACCCCAACAACATTAGCGACAATATTAAAGTCAGCCAGCTTAGTTTCAACCAACCTCGCGACAATATCTAGTTCTTCTTTGGTAATTGGGTTTTCTTTTCTATCAGGTACATCTAATAAGGTGATACTTGGCAATGGCGGCATTTCAACTTTAGTTTGGCCATAAACTATTTGGGGTTCTTGGCCTGGCAGCACCACAATTCCTTCAACAATACGCGCTTGCTCAACAGCTTTTGTAGCGGCAGGGTTTGGCTGCGAGGTCGCTGTTGCACCTGTGCTATTAGCTTGACTGAATGCTTCACCTAACGAGTCGCTATGACTAACATGAGCCTCAGACTGTTCACTTAAATGATGATTCGCTTGTGTGAAATCAGCTGCGGGGGCATCCCCTGATGCGATCCAAGCTGGGGTTAAATTATCATCGTCTTGGTGATCATTGCTGGCGTTTAATTTGGGTTCAAGTCTACCATTATGTGGCGTTAATTTAGCCTCATGGTCTATTTCAGCGCCAAAGCTTGGCTCTACATCTTGCTCTAAGTCACCTGCCAAATTAGTTTCTTCTTTGTCGCGACTGGGTTTCACTTTCGATTTAATACGGCTGAAAAGAGTGGGTTTTTCTTCTAATTCATCAGTTTCTATTGCTGCAGTAACTTCAGCCTCATTATGCGGCATACTAGTGAGATCAATTGCTGCAGCATCAAGCTCAGCTTTGTCATGCTTTACGTTGCCAGCATCGTCACCACGGTCCTGTTTAAATTTATCAACGACAGACATAAAGCCGCGGGTATCTTCGGTTTCGTTACTAGCTGATAAATAACTTGGGATACTAATGATCTTTTTAACACACCAAATAGTGGCTAGACCTGTACTTTCAATAACGGTTAGCCAGCTTATACCGGTAGTTAAAGTAAAGCCTGCGCCGATAAAACATAGCAGTAATAAAGTTGTTCCAAGGTTATTAAAGTAAGGCATCATTGCTTGGCTGATCACATCCCCTGCTACCCCACCTGCTGAAAACACATACATATCATCAGCATTCATACTGGCTAATGCGGCTAGTGCAAACACGACGAGTAAAAAACCAATAATCCTTAAACCAACAGAAAAGTAATCGATTTCGAATAATCTGTGGGTGCGATTAAAGATAAACCAGCCGGAGGCCGCGATGATGATAGGAATGAGGTAAGCAATAAAGCCGAAGAAATAAAATAAAACATCTGCAGTCCAGGCGCCAACTGCGCCAGTTAGATTACTAATTTCTCCTTGAAAATGCGACTGGCTCCAGCCGGGATCATTAGGATCAAAGCTGCTAAGCGCAATAAGAATATATGTTGCTGTCATACAACAAATGATCAACCCACCTTCCAAAAGACGTTGAAGGCCGCTAAGTGTTTGAAGACTATTTCCCTGAGACAAACGAAAACACCCAAATAAGAATTAAAAAGAATGATAACAATAACAGAATATCAATATGTATGCAGTGATTATGCAACGCGCGGATGCCAAGCTCAACTGAATGTTTTCAGATAGATGGCAGATGAAGTTAAATTTTTTTATTCAAGCTTTAGTTGGTTATTATTGCGACTAATTTAGCTACTTTTATTAAATTTTAGGCAAAAAAATAAAGGGCAATGCCCTTTATTTTTTGAAAGTTATAAAATTTAGTAAGTATCAGCTAATAAATTTAATGCCACTTTATTAGTTTGCTTAACTTCTTCCATAACCACATAAGTACGAGTATCAGAAACTGATGGTAGCTTAAGTAATGTTTCACCGAGTAAACGACGATATGCGGACATATCTGAAACTCGAGTTTTCAATAGATAGTCAAAATCACCAGAAACCAAATGACACTCTTGAATATCGTCAAGCAACTGAACAGCTTTATTAAAACGTTCAAATATATCAGGGGTATCTCTAGTTAAGGTGATTTCCACGAACACAAGTAACGATGCACCTAAGTAATGAGGATTCACTAATGCAGTGTAGCCATTAATGTATCCTTGTTTCTCAAGACGTTTAACTCGTTCTAAACATGGTGTTGGACTCAGGCCAACACGCTTAGATAACTCCACATTTGATATGCGACCATCAATCTGAAGTTCGTTGAGGATATTACGGTCAATCCGATCTAAATCTTTCACAGAATTTTTCTTATTATTTGCCATATTATTAACCTTGCTTTAGCACAAAAACAACATATTCATCTTTTAATGTGTAAAGTTTAGCAGCATAAACTGCGTCAGGGGCACTATACTAGACTTCCCTGAAATAAGCACGTTCAGGTCATCGAATATAATAACTACTGGCTCGTAAAAACGAGTAAAAATCAATTAGAGGCTCAAAATGATTATTGGTATCCCTACTGAAATCAAAAACCATGAATACCGTGTTGGTATGGTTCCTTCAAGCGTTCGTGAATTAACAATTAAAGGTCATGATGTATTTGTTCAATCAGATGCAGGTATTGGCATTGGATTTACTAACCAAGATTATATTGATGCCGGTGCAGAAATCTTAGCAACCGCAGCTGAAGTGTTTGCTCAATCAGATATGATAGTGAAGGTTAAAGAGCCACAAGCTATTGAGCGCGCCATGCTGCGTGAAGACCAAATTCTATTCACTTATTTACACCTTGCACCAGACTTACCACAGACTGAAGATTTGATAAAAAGTAAGGCTGTTTGTATCGCCTATGAAACCGTAACAGATGACCGTGGTGGCCTTCCTTTATTAGCGCCAATGTCAGAAGTTGCTGGGCGTATGTCGATTCAAGCAGGCGCGCGTGCACTTGAAAAATCACTAGGCGGCCGCGGTATGTTACTGGGCGGTGTTCCAGGTGTTGAACCAGCCAAAGTAGTTATTATTGGCGGCGGCATGGTCGGTACTAATGCTGCACAAATGGCTGTAGGCATGGGCGCTGACGTGGTTGTGCTTGATCGTAGCATCGATGCTCTACGTCGTTTAAATGTACAATTTGGTTCTGCAGTTAAAGCCATTTACTCTACTGCTGATGCCATTGAACGCCACGTATTAGAAGCAGACTTAGTCATTGGTGGTGTACTGGTTCCTGGCGCTGCTGCGCCAAAACTTGTGACCCGCGATATGATTAGCCGTATGAAGCCTGGCAGCGCAATTGTTGATGTCGCAATTGACCAAGGTGGTTGTGTTGAAACATCTCATGCAACCACTCACCAAGAACCAACTTATATCGTTGATGATGTAGTTCATTATTGTGTTGCAAACATGCCTGGCGCTGTGGCTCGCACCTCTACTTTTGCATTAAACAATGCCACGCTGCCTTACATTATTAAGCTTGCAAACTTAGGTTATAAGTCTGCATTGCTTCAAGATAAGCACCTACTAAATGGCTTAAATGTCATCCACGGAAAGCTTGTTTGTAAAGAAGTTGCTGAAGCATTAGCACTTGAGTTTACCGAGCCAACAAGCCTGCTAAACTAATCAATATCTGATGGTTTAAGTACTAAAAAGCTGCTCAATGAGCAGCTTTTTTTATGGATTAAACAATTATGCAACAATTTGTATCTTAAGCTGTTTACAAGCAATATCCATCCAGAATCGTTCACTTTATCAGCACCACTGAGCAAGCACTTTGCTAACTTAATAAAATGCGCAATTTTAGTTAGCGTTTATTAATTAAAACCAGTGAGCACCTCAAGCCAACACTCAGCAAGGGTTACAGTAATTACAATGGCTAATATGAGTCATTTTAGTCATACTTTATGCTTACAGTTCATTATCCTACTACAATGTTTAAAATTAGTGCTTTCTACTGTTGGTCAAATCGCTGAAATTCACTACAATTCATCATCAAAATAGCGATTAAAAGCAGACTTATATGTGGTACCAAAAACAAATATCATTAAAGCCAAAAGCTCGTGGCTTTCATTTAATTACTGAAGAGGTATTAACTCAATTACCCGAATTAGCAAGGTTTGATATTGGCTTAGTGCACATATTGCTGCAACACACCTCAGCTTCCATTACTGTAAACGAAAATGCAGATCCAACTGTTCGGCAAGACTTTGAAGCATACTTTAATAATGTGGCGCCAGAGAATGAACCATATTACATCCACACTTATGAAGGCAGTGACGATATGCCAGCCCATTTAAAATCAAGTTTACTGGGCTGTGAATTAACCCTACCCATCACCCATGGTCAATTAGCATTAGGAATGTGGCAAGGGCTGTATTTAGGTGAACATCGCAATCATGGCGGCAGCAGAAAACTACTTGTCACAATACAAGGAGAGTAGTTTTACTGTATTACTATTGCTGAATTTATTGTGCGAGTAATTCGATGATCGCCTGTTTAGGCAAAGGCTTATAGAAATAGTAGCCTTGAATAGCATCAACATTGTTTTGCTTAACAAAATCCAGCTGTGCTTGGGTTTCAACACCTTCTGCAGTGACTGATAAATCAAGTGCATGGCTCATGGTCGTAATTGCTTCCACTAGCGCCATATGTCTAGGACCCTGCTCAATTTTTTGAATAAAACTTTTATCGATTTTGATTTGATCTACCGGAAAGTTAGCTAAATAGGATAGAGAAGAATAGCCGGTACCAAAATCATCCACTGAAATTTTGATGCCCCAATTTCTTAATCGACTCAGCAGCTGTTCAACCTTCTCATGCTGCTCCATCATTACTGACTCAGTTATTTCTATGGTTAATAAATGAAATGGAAAGTTTGCTATGGATTTTTCCAGCAGATACTCTTCAAAAAAGCTAATGAATTGTTGTTGTAACTCTGCAGTGATAAATTCACTAGTAGAGACATTTACTGACAAACTAATCGCACGTCCTTGTTGCCAATAGTCATAAATTAAATCTAGCGCTTGTCGCCTAATCCATTTACCGATTGGGACAATCAGCCCTGATTGTTCAGCAATAGGTATAAATTCTTCTGGCGAAATGAACTCACCATTAAGCGGCCAACGAAGTAACACTTCAGCGCTATCAACATGCGTCGATTTAGCCGACAAAATGGGCTGAAAATACAGTTCAAAAGCATCATGACTTAAGGCTTTGTTTAATTCCATGTTTAAAAAAGCGGTTCTTTCTGCATTTTTCTGCATGCTTTGATCAAAAAATTGATAACCATTTCGGCCTTTAAGCTTAGCATTATGCATTGCTTGGCTGGCGCAATTAATTAAAGCATCAACCTCAGTAGAATCTTCAGGATAACGTGAGATACCAATACTCATAGAAGTTTGGATAGCTTTACGATCAAGCCAAAAAACAGCGCTTACAACTTGATTGATTTGTTTGGCAAGTTCAATGAGTTCGTCTGCAGACACTTTACCTTGTATGAACACGCCAAATTCATCACCTGCTATTCGGGCAAAAGTGCACATATCAGGAAACAGCGGGGCTAATCTTTTGGTTACCTCAATTAATAATCGATCACCACACTCATGACCTAAGCTGTCATTTATCAGTTTAAAATTATCAATATCCATCAATATGATTGAGCAACCTACCCCAGTTTGCTTGCTGCGCTCTTGCTGCCAAACATAATCATAGATTTTCTCAACAAAATAACGACGATTGGCCAAGCGGGTTAATGCATCATTATTAGCCTGAAAATGGATAAGCTTGCTGGCATCTTTGTGTTCACTGATATCAGCAATTAACCAAGAAAAACAATTTTGTTCACCATGGTAATCCCTAAATGAGGTTACCGTTACTTCAGCATCAAAGGTCTTGCCATTACGTTTGCGGCCTGTTAACTCACCTTGCCAAGTTTTACCGATAGCAAGGTTTTTCATTAAAGACGTGATATTTTCTTGCTGAGAATGTTCGAAAAAGCGCTTTGGTTCAAAGCTCTCTGAGTCAACAGTAATATCGCCACAGATACTTTTAAACTCAGGGTTAATAAACAAAATGGTATTGTTTTCGTTAACGATCAATAAGCCCATAGGCAGTTTACTGAATATTTTACTGGTGAGTGTTTGTAGGTGTAGTCCTTGGCTTCGTTCAATGGCAAGACTTGCCAATCGAGCGGCTTCTTGAATCAGTTCTAGATCCAATGCTGATGGTGACTTTTGGGTATCGTAATACATGGCAAAAGTGCCCAATACGTTGCCAGTAGAGTCGATAATGGGTTCTGACCAGCAAGCTTTTAGCCCTGCCTTTAACGGCAATTCTTTATAAGGTGCCCAATTCGGGTGAGTGGCGATATCTTCAACAATAACTCTTTCGCCGGTGGCTGCTGCAGCGCCGCATGAACCGACTATCGGCCCAATTTCAATGCCATTAATAGCTTGGTTATATTGTTCCGGTAAACTGGGGGCCGCTCCGGTTAACAACCTTTTCTTGTCATTGCTCATTAATAGCACTGACGCTCTGGTGCCAATCTTTTGCGCTTCGATTGATAAGACTAATGAATGGAGAATTTCTCGTAATGGGGAACCCGCTAAGAGCATGGTAAGAATTTGGCTATAACGGTCATTATTAGAAGCACATGTTGTTAACACATCATAGTTTGTTGATTGTGATGCAAAAGTTTGCCCGCTATCCATAAAATTCCTTTTGAGAATAAACCATCTGACTTTATTACTTACGGTTAATGCAGATTATTCACTCTTAAGGTTAATTGCAACACTAAGCGAGTAACTATCTGTTTATTATGAATCTCTTCGACTAGTCACTAACATTTATCACTAAAGCAATGCTACATTTATTGGCTATATATCGCAGGCATAAAAAAACAGTGAAGTTATCTAACTGCACTGTTTTTATTCGGTATGATTTTATTTTAAAACAATGAATTTACACTTCGCTTATGCGTTCCATTCTTGCTAAATAAAAACCATCAAAACCATGCTCAGCAACCAAGATTAATTCATCATCTAATAATGTAAAATGTGGGTTTGCAGCTAAAAAGGCATCAACTTGATTTCTGTTTTCATCAGGCATGATTGAACAGGTAGCGTAGACTAATATTCCGCCCACTTTTACCATTCGGCTATAGCTTTGCAAAATGTCTTTTTGTAGCTCAATTAATACCGGTAATCTTTCTGGCGTGTCACGCCATTTAGAATCTGGGTTACGTTTTAACACCCCTAAACCTGAACAAGGTACATCGAGTAGGACTCTGTCAGCAGTCAACTTCATCCGTTTAATGGTTTTGCTGCTAGCGATAATGCGGGTTTCAACATTATGCGCGCCTGCTCTTCTTGCTCTAATTTTGAGGTTATCAAGTTTCCATTGCTCAACATCCATAGCAAGTAAACGACCTTTACCTTGCATTTGTGCGGCAATGTGCAAAGTTTTACCACCAGCGCCGGCGCAAGCATCAACAACTCGCATACCTGGTTTTGCATCAACTGCAGCAGCAACGAGCTGCGAGCCGGCATCTTGTTGTTCAAAATAGCCTTGTTTAAAGGCTTCAGTTTTGAATAATGCAGAATCTGAACGTATCTCTAACGCACTTTCAACGCCTTCAACCTCTACAGTAGCGACCAACTCTTTAGTTAACCGTTGCTTTAATTCTTCACGGGTGCCTTTTAAGCTGTTAGCGCGAATATAGCGTTTTGGCGCTGTTGCTAAAGCCGCTCTTTCTGCTGGCCATTTTTCACCCAGTTGCGCAGCACCTAACTCGTCAAGCCACTCTGGGCAGCCATCCCACAAAGCCGGTTGTGCTTTTGCAACCTCTAGACGCTCGGCAAACTGTGCGCTATCAACTTGTAATGCATATTCCATCTTTGGTAAATCAAGATCGTGGAATAAATGCCAGCCGTTTAATAATTTAGAACCGGTACGTTCAATATCTTCTGCTTTGATATCAACCAAATAGCAGTAAAGGTTCAAACGACGCAAAATATCACCAGTAACGAGAGTAATTCTTGCTAGCTCCGCAGGTGGATATTGCATACCTGAAAAGTTATGTGAATAAGCGCGATCTAAAGGTTTACCTTCAGTTAGCACCATAGTTAACACATTAATGACCAGTTCAGATGAACTGCCTGAGAGCGGGTAAGTTAGCATTGGGGGATCTCAACGAGTTATAGAAATAAGATAAAACAGAAAAAGCGCATGGATCATAGGAGTTAACCGCCTTTTAAGCAAGTAATGATTCCTAAATTTTGACGGTGAAATAACAAAAAGGCAGCCAATTGGCTGCCTGATATTAAGCGTCAGCTTGAAGGTTACATTTTAGACCCTTTAGCACCGTAAAATATGATAAATGCATAACACACCACAGGAAGGATAAAGGCAGGTTGCACGCCCATATTATCTGCCATTACTCCTTGTAATAATGGGATGATTGCTCCACCAACAATCGCTAAACATAAAAAGCCACTGCCTTGCGAAGTATGTGGGCCTAAGTCTCTTAAAGCCAAACTAAAAATAGTTGGGAACATAATGGAGTTAAATAAGCCAACCGCTAAAATTGCCCACATGGCCACTTCACCACTGGTATTAATAGCAACTAATACTAAGGTCGCAGCCATTAAACCATTAAAGGCTAACATGGTGCCTGCAGGTATTTTTTGCATAAGCGCTGAACCAATAAAACGACCAATCATCGCCCCGCCCCAGTAATAGGTAATGTATTTTGCTGCATCAGCTTCTTGCAGCCCTACAATGTGCTCTTCACCTAAAAAGTTAACCAAAAAGCTGCCAATTGATACTTCAGCGCCAACATAAACAAAAATGCCCACCGCGCCCAATACTAAGTGAATGCTTTGCAACGCGCTGGTTTTACCTTTGTAAGTAACCTTACCATCTGTTTCAACTGCGGTATGAGATTGGATAATAGGCAACTTTAATTGTGAAAAAATCACAGCTAAAACTGCTAACGTGGCAGATAAAAATAGATATGGCATTTTTACCACGTCAGCTTCAGCTTGTGCATGGCTTAACTCACCGACGGCACCCGTTGCGACTGAAAGAATCAACACAGCGCCAAAATATGGGGCGACAGTGGTGCCTAATGCATTAAAGGCTTGGGTTAAGTTTAAACGACTTGAGGCTGTTTCTTCAGAGCCTAGTGCATTTACATAAGGATTAGCGGCTACTTGTAAAATGGTGATACCTGAAGCCAAAACAAACAATGCCCCTAAGAATAACGCGTAAGTTTCCAATGCTGCAGCAGGGTAAAATAAGGCACAACCGATACTAGCAATAACTAAACCGGACACAATGCCTTTTTGATAACCAATCTTTTTAACCAGACTGCCAGCAGGTAATGACACTAAGAAATAAGCGCCAAAAAAACAAAACTGAATCAGCATGGCTTCAGTGTAACTTAATGAAAATACCGCCTTTAGATGAGGGATTAGTATGTCATTAAGACAGGTAATGAATCCCCACATAAAAAATAGTGAGGTTAACGATACTAGTGCGAAACGGTAACTACCGTCGCCAGTACTGCTAACTGTTGTTGAACCCGTTGGAATAGCTGAAGCCATAATATGAACTCTCTTGTTATCGTTGTTATCACCAATTACTAGCATGTCTACTGGCAACTGAATCTTGTTATTAAAAACCTACAACACATATAAAAACAGCAACCGATTAAGCTGCTGTTTTATCGTTACATTATTTAATTAATGCGAAGAAACTTCCAAATGCGTTTAATGTTAGTTTAGCATCAGCTTGCAAAGATGCAGACTCAAGACCGTGATCATCTTTAACTGCAACAATGTCATATGCAGAGGCATCAAATGTATTGGCACTATTATCTAAGTTAAATACTACCAGCATTTTTTGAGTTTCAAAGGTACGTACAAATACCAAAAGGTTAGAATCCACATCAATAAAGCTAATATCACCCATCACCAATGCAGGATATTGCTTACGCCATTTTAAAAAGCGGCGATAAGCATGTAGATTGGATTGTGTATCTGCTTCTTGAACATCTGCAGCCATAGCTTTATGTGCAGCAGGAATAGGTAACCAAGGTTTACTGCTGTCAGAAAAACCCGCTTGTTGATGATCTTTCGACCACGGTATTGGGGTTCTGCAGCCATCACGGCCTTTAAACATTGGCCAGAAGGTAATCCCAAATGGATCTTGCAGCTCACTGAACTCAATAGGCGCTTCCGTTAAGCCTAATTCTTCACCTTGATAACTGCATACGCTGCCTCGCAGCGAAAACAACATCGCATTGAGCATTTTAACCATGGCGGGATTAGTTTCACCTTTGCCCCAGCGGGTCGCAACGCGTTGCACATCATGATTACCTATGGCCCAGCACGGCCAACCGTCACCAATACTGGCTTCCAGTTCTTCAACTGTTTGGCGAATATAAGCCGCGCTAAAATCATTGGTTAATAGCTCAAAACTATAGGCCATATGCAAACGATCATCGCCTTGGGTATATTCAGCCATGGTCGCTAAGGAGTCTTCTGCTGACACTTCGCCTAAAGTCACGGCGCCTGGGTATTGATTAATAAGTGCGCGCAGCTCTTCAATAAAGCCGACAGTTTGTGGACGGGTATTATTGTAATAATGATATTGGTAGGCATAAGGGTTATCTTCACTAAAGCCACGACCTTGGCGTTGATCTTTGGGTTTAGCTGGATTATCACGCAGATGCTCATCGTGATAGCAAAAAGTAATCGCATCTAAGCGGAAACCATCAACGCCTTTTTTAAGCCAAAAATCGACATTTTCAAGCACTGCAGCGCGAACTTCAGGGTTATGGAAATTTAAATCAGGCTGACTTTTTAGGAAGTTATGCAAGTAATATTGCTGACGACGCGGCTCCCACTCCCAAGCACAACCACCAAAAATAGCTAACCAGTTATTAGGCGCGGTGCCATCTTCTTTAGGGTCGGCCCAAACATACCAATCAGATTTGTCGTTATCACGACTTAATTTACTTTGTTTAAACCAGGCATGCTCGTCAGATGTATGACTTAATACCTGATCGATGACTATTTTGATATTGAACTTATGTGCCTTTTCAATCAGTTCGTCAAAGTCTTCCATTGTGCCGAACATAGGATCAACATCGAGATAATCACTGATGTCGTAACCAAAATCTTTCATTGGCGACTTAAAAAAGGGCGATATCCAGATTGCATCAACATTCAAACTAGCAATGTAATCAAGTTTGGTAATTATTCCTCGTAGATCACCGACTCCGTCGCCATTTGAATCCATTAAGCTTCGTGGATATACCTGATATATCACTCCGCCGCGCCACCATGATAACTGACTCATTACTCGCCCTCTGTAATAAAAGCATTAACCATATAGCTACCTCACCCATGGTTAACCCTATGTTGCGACCTAGTAACTGGTCGTCATTATTATTTAATTGCCTCGAGGATACGTGAATAGTGAAATCAGGTTCAATAGAGCTGCATACGTATGCAAAGAATTAATACGAATTTTAAAAATACAAACCAAGCACTTAAATGCTAATATTCAATAACTTAACCAATACATAAACTATCTTTTGAATGTTAAAAAAAAGTAATAAAGTGGCCATTTAAAGTCTACAAAAGCTTTGAATACGTATGCATAACGTTGTCGATGAAAGAATGCTAGGAGTAGTATCTTTACTGTTCCGCAACAAAGTGGAAATAAACCTCAGCGCTTATGCAGTCATTTAAGCAAGCTGAAGTAAAAATACTATAAAGACTGTAATTATAAATAATAGAAATCTAGCAGCTCGACCTTATAAAAAGGGCTGCTGGCCATTCAGAAGGGGAAAGATGGATGTCGCTATTTAAACCAAGCTTACTAACGTTAGCAATGGTAGCTGCCAGTACAAGTATGTACGGTTACGCTGCTGAAGCAGAAGATGTTGCAACTGCTGATGAATCAATTGAAGTATTAAAAGTCACTGGTATTCGTCGTAGTTTAAAAGAATCACAATCATTAAAAATGTCTTCATCTTCAATCGTTGAAGCTATTTCTGCAGAAGATATCGGTAAATTACCTGATGTCAGTATCGCAGAATCACTTGCACGTCTACCAGGTGTTTCGGCTCAGCGCCTTGATGGCCGCGCAAACGTCATCTCAATCCGTGGCATGGGGCCGGATTTCACTACCGCGACACTTAATGGCCGCGAACAAGCGTCTGTTAACGATAACCGTGGTGTTGAATTTGACCAATACCCTTCTGAATTATTAAATCGTGTTGTGGTATACAAAACACCTGATGCAACCGTTATGGCTCAAGCTATTGGTGGCACGGTTGATATGCAAACAATCAGCCCGCTAACCCATGGCGAACAAACATTCGCTATTGGTTTACGTGGTGAAATGAATGACCTTGGTGCGTTAAATAGCGGTTCTGATGATACCGGTTACCGTGGCAGTATTTCTTATATTGACCAATTTGCTGATGACACTATTGGTATTGCATTAGGTTATGCACGCATGATGTCGCCTAACCAAGAAGAGCGCTGGCAGGCATGGGGTTACCCAGAAAATGCTGCCGGCGACAGTGTATTAGGTGGTGCAAAACCTTTCGTTCGTTCATCAGAACTTGAGCGTGATGGTGTTTTAGCTGTATTTGAATATGCGCCAAATGATTTCTACCAAACAAAAGTTGACCTTTACTACACTAAGTTTACTGATGACCAACGTTTACGTGGTATTGAAATCCCAGCTGCTTGGGGTGCTAACGGTGGTATCGAAGCAACTAACATTGAAAATGGTCTTGTTACTGAAGGCGTCATTCGTGGCGCTGAAGTAGTAGTACGTAACGATGTCAACAAACGTGATGCTGAATCGCTATCAGTTGGCTGGAATAACAAATTTCAAATCAATGATAACTGGAATGTTGAAGCTGACATCGGTCTATCTAAAGCCGAACGTACTGATATTGGTATGGAAAGCTACAGTGGTACCGGTCGTGGCACAGGCGTTGGCGCAGTTGATGATTTAGGTTTTGCTTACAATGGTAATGGTAGCTATAACTTTACTCACGGTTTAGATTATTCAGATCCAAATGTCATCAAGCTAGGCGATCCACTTGGTTGGGGTAACCCATTAGGTGAAGGAACAAACACTCAAGATGGTTTTATCAACAAGCCAGAAATTGAAGATGAATTACAGTCTTTCCGTTTAGCCGCTGAATACATCTTTGATGACGGCGCGATTCGTAGCATCGAATTTGGTGTTAATTACACTGAGCGTGAAAAATCAAAATTAGATAAAGGCTACTTCCTAACCCTTAAAGGTTATGACGGCACCGATCCAAACTATGTTATGACGGTCCCTGATAAATACCTATTAAGATCAACTTCACTAGACTTTTTTGGTATGGGTGACGTATTAAGCTATGACTCTTTAGCCTTCTATAATGATGGCAACTACATTGAAACTGATGTTGCTGATGTTGATGCTAGCCGAGCAATAAACTCATGGGATGTTAACGAAGAAGTGACTACCGCTTTTGTTATGGCAACCATAGATACCGATGTTTACGATATTCCTTTTACGGGTAACTTTGGTATTCAAGCGGTTCAAACAGACCAGAGCTCTAACGGTACAGCATCTACTTTGGACGAAGAAGAAGGTAAACTTGTTACTAACGCCAACTACGACAGCGCATCTTATACTGAATGGTTACCTAGCTTTAATTTAGGTTTTGAAGTTGCAGAAGGCCAAATGTTGCGTGTATCTGCAGCTCGTACCTTAACCCGTGCTCGTATGGACCAAATGAATTCCAACATTGGCTATAGCTATGAAGAAAAACCAACAACGGGTGTGAATTGGACTGGTGAGGCGGGTAACACGCAGTTACGCCCATGGTTAGCCCGTCAGTACGATATCAGTTACGAAAACTACTTTAGTGACCAAGGCTACTTTGCCTTAGCAGTATTCTATAAAGACTTAGAAAACTACACTTACAAGCAAACATCGTTTATCGACTTTACTGACATCGTGCCACCACAAAACCCAGACACAGACAACCCAATTGGTTCTTTTGAGCAATGGCAAAATGGTCAAGGCGGTTATGTTCAAGGTATTGAAGCGTCATTCTCTATGGACTTTGGTATGTGGGCTGATGCGCTAGAAGGCTTTGGTACGGTATTAAGTGGTTCTTACAACGACAGTGAAGTGAAAGAAACGGCTGATAGCGAGCCAACAACTTTACCTGGTCTTTCAGAGAAAACCTTCAATGCGACGGTTTACTATGAAAACTCAGGCTTTGAAGCACGTGTTAGCTCACGCTACCGTAGTGACTTCTTAGGTGAAGTAACCGCAATCAGCTTAACCCGTCAAAATGTTAATGTTAAAGCTGAAACCGTAGTAGATGCGCAAATTGGTTATGACTTCTCTGAAAGTGGTATTGATGCCCTATATGGTCTATCAGTGCTATTCCAAGTGAATAACTTAACTAACGAGCCATTCACGTCATACACGGGTGAAGATGCTCGTCATGTACGTGATTACCAAAATTACGGCCGTAACTTCATGCTAGGTGCGAACTACAAGTTCTAATCTTAGTGTAGAAATAAAGCCTCTGTAACCTGTTACAGGGGCTTTTTTACTTTAAAAACAATAAAAATATAAGGCGATTACCATGAATAATAACAAGATCAAAAACATTGTAATTGTTGGTGGCGGCACTTCGGGCTGGATGACTGCTGCCATGCTGGCAAGGTTATTCAAACACCAGCTTAATATCACTTTGGTTGAATCAGAAGATATCGGCACCATTGGTGTCGGTGAAGCGACTATTCCGCCACTGCAAATATTTAATAATGTTTTAGGCATTAAAGAGTCAGACTTTATTAAGCAAACCCAAGCCACTTTTAAGCTGGGCATTGAGTTTGAAAATTGGGGCAACCAGCAACAAAGCTACATGCATGCTTTTGGCAATATCGGTAAAGATATTGGCTTTACTCAGTTTCATCATTATTGGAAAAAATCTAACCCAACCGATGTCAATCAATTCTGGGATTACTCATTAAATTACCAAGCAGCTAAAAATAATAAATTCTCCATAATGGACCAGGTACAAGGTTCGCCCTTAGCAGGTATTACCCACGCTTATCACTTTGATGCCAGCCTCTACGCTAAGCTATTACGTAACTACAGTGAAAAGCTGTCAGTTAAGCGTATCGAAGGCTTAATCACCTCCACAACCCTTGCCAATGACGGCAGCATTGAATCCGTGTCATTAAAAGATGGCCAGATAATTAGCGCTGAATTTTTTATCGATTGCTCAGGCTTTGCTGCATTATTAATTGAAAAGCAATTAGATGTGGGTTATGAAAACTGGCAGCATTGGCTGCCCTGTGACAGTGCTTATGCCGTACCTTGTGAACGAACTGAAGCATTAACCCCCTATACTCGCTCTATCGCCCATGATGCAGGTTGGCAGTGGCGTATTCCTTTGCAACACCGTACTGGTAATGGCTTAGTTTATTGCAGTCAATATTTATCTGATGAGCAAGCCAAAGCGTTATTGCTTGAAAACCTCGATGGAAAACCGCTGGCAGAGCCCAGAAAAATCAATTTTAAAACCGGACGCCGTGAAAAGCAGTGGCATAAAAACTGTGTTGCCATTGGTTTATCAAGCGGCTTTTTAGAGCCACTTGAGTCCACCAGCTTACATTTAGTTCAATCAGCCATCATACGTCTGTCTAAGCTGTTCCCCCACAATGGCGTTCAGCAAGCTAATGTTGATGAGTTTAACCGCCAATCAAAACTTGAGTTTGAACAAATTCGTGACTTCATTATTTTGCACTATCACCTGAATCAAAAAGACTCACACCATGATTTATGGCAGCAATGCCGTGATATGGCGATACCTGACAGCCTTAAACAAAAAATTGAACTATTTAAAGCCACTGGCACTGTCAGTCGCTACCAAGATGAATTGTTTACAGAAGCTGCTTGGATACAGGTAATGCTCGGCCAAGGCATTATGCCTAATGACTATAACCCGTTAGCTAATAGTGTAAGTGATGCTGACTTACATGATTATCTGGGCAATATTAAGCAAATCATCAATAGGGCTGTTGCTGCTATGCCGTCTCATCAACAATTTATTGATAAATTGTAATTTCATCAAAGGTAAACTTATGACTATTAGAAAACTTGCTCCGCTAGCCTTGATGGTTCATTTATTAATGACTAGCGCAATCGCTGCTGAAATCAATAATGTCACCGTTGAACCACAATCGTGGTGGGCAGGCATGCAAAACAGCCAATTGCAGTTATTAGTCTATGGCGAAGATATTAGCGCCTACGAGGTCAAACTTGTTAAATCTGCCAATGTGGCACTTAAAACGGTTCATCAGTCAGCAAGTAACAATCATCTTTTTATCGATTTAGACTTAACGGATGCTAAGCCGCAAACCCTTGAAATAGGTTTGTTTGATAATGATCTGCTAGTTCAAACCCTTGACTACCCTATTCAGGCCCGAGCGGCAGATTCACGCCAGCGTGAAGGGTTTTCTAATAAAGATGTTATTTACCTCATCACTCCTGATCGTTTTGTAAATGGTAATCCTGACAACGATAATCGCCCAGACATGTTAGAAACAGCCAATCGTGACGATAAAGATGGCCGACATGGTGGTGATATTCTCGGTATTCGTAAGTCACTACCCTACTTCAAAGATCTAGGTATCACACAGTTATGGATAAACCCGCTGCTTGAAAATAACCAAGCCCAGTATTCATACCATGGTTACTCCACCACTAATTTTTATAAAATTGACCCACGTTTTGGTAGCAACGAAGAATACAAATCCTTAGTAGAAGAAGCGAAGCAGTTTGGTATTGGTATTATTAAAGATGTGATTGTTAACCATATGGGTTCGGGGCATCGCTGGATGGCTGATTTTCCAACTTCAACTTGGATAAATGGCCAACAAAAATGGCAACAAAACCCTCAAGACATCATGTATACCAGCCATCGCAGAACCACAGTTCAAGATCCATACGCTATGCCATCTGATACTGCAGAATTCGAAAATGGCTGGTTTACCGACACCATGCCAGACATGAATCAAAATGATGAATTTATGGCAAATTACCTTATTCAAAACAGTATTTGGTGGGTAGAATATGCCGGGCTTAGCGGTATTCGCGAAGACACCTACTCTTATGCTGATAAAGGCTTTTTAACCACCTGGTCAAAAGCCATAATGGATGAATATCCCAACTTTAATATTGTTGGTGAGGAATGGAGCGATAACCCCATTACAGTAAGCTACTGGCAAGCGGGTAAACACAATGCTGATGGTTATGTCTCACATACCCCGAGCATGATGGACTTTCCACTTTATGAAGTGCTCATTAAAAGCTTAACTGACGAAGAAAGTTGGGGTAGCGGGCTTATTAATCTATATGAAATGCTCGCCAATGATGTGGTTTATGCTAAGCCCACTGATTTAGTATTATTTGAAGGCAACCATGACACTAACCGTTTATACAGTCTGATGAACAATGATCTAGCCCTGTATAAAATGGCTATGGCCTATGTGTTAACCAGTAACCGCATTCCGCAAATTTTCTACGGTACCGAAGTTTTGATGCAAAGTCCGACAAAAGATCGTAATGACGGTTTAGTTCGCAGTGACTTACCCGGCGGGTTTGCTGAAGATAAACTCAGTGTATTCAAGCCATCGTCTTTGTCCGCCCAACAACAAGATGCGCTTGCCTTTAATCGCGCGCTTTTAAACTATCGTAAAAACTCATTAGCGATACAACAAGGCAGCCTTAAACACTTTGCTCCTAAAGAGGGTGTTTACCTGCAAGCCCGTGAATATAATCAAGCAGGCAACAAAGAGAGTTTATTGATTATTTACAATAAAAATCAGCAAGAATACCAGCTTGATTTAAGCCGTTTCGCACCAGTGATTAAACAACATACTGTGGCTAAAGATATCATCACACAACAAACGTATTCATTAACTAAGCCGCTCACATTAAAAGAAAAAGGTGTCATTATTCTTAAGTTAATCAAATAACGGTTAAACTCTAGATCATAACTAAAGCTTGTTAATCTCCTTTAGTTAAATAATATAAATCTGCCACGAGAAGCATATGTATTTACAAAAATTCAGCGTAAGTTTACCGATAAAATTGGGCCTGGTATTAACGGGAGTCAGTATGGTTATTGCTGGTTGCGCCACAGATAAAGCCAGTATTAATGAGACGGTTAAACAGAGCGGTACTGAGCAGCTAAGTGCTGCTGCACAACCTTTAACCGGTAAGCCGGTGGTTTATCAGGTTTTTACCCGTCTTTATGGTAATACCAACACTACCAATAAGCCTTGGGGCACTATACAAGACAACGGTGTCGGCAAGTTTAGTGACTTTACCGATATAGCCCTGCAAGACATTAAGTCATTAGGGACAACCCATGTCTGGTATACCGGCGTACCCCATCACGCATTGATCAATAATTACACTGACATTGGGATCAGTAATGACGACCCAGATGTGGTAAAGGGCCGCGCTGGCTCACCTTATGCGGTAAAAGATTACTATAACGTTAACCCTGACTTAGCTAATGACCCGGCTAACAGATTAGCTGAATTTGAAGCGCTTATATCACGTACTCATCAAAACGGCATGCAGGTGATTATCGATATCGTGCCTAATCATGTGGCTCGCCAATATCAATCTGCCCCACAAAATGCGCAGCTTCCAACCAATCGCAACTTTGGTGAGCAAGACAATACCGCTGTTGAATATGATAAAAACAATAACTTTTATTATATTGTCGGTGAGAGCTTCTCCGTTCCCGATGCCAAAGATAACTATCAGCCCTTAGGCGGTGAGCGCCATCCTCTTGCTGACGGTCAGTTTGTTGAAAATCCCGCTAAATGGACCGGTAATGGCTCACGTTTAGCCAAGCCAGACGCAAATGATTGGTATGAAACCGTTAAGGTTAACTATGGCGTTAAGCCTGATGGCAGCCATGACTTCCCTGCTCTGCCAAGTGAATATGCCCAGATGTCATCTGCGCAGCATTACCAATTTTGGCAATCCCAACCAGTGAGCGACATCCCTGATTCTTGGGTTAAATTTAAAGAGATAACTGAGTATTGGTTAGCCAAAGGCGTTGATGGTTTCAGATACGATATGGCCGAAATGGTGCCAGTTGAATTTTGGAGTTATCTCAACAGTAATATCAAACACCTAAACCCCAATGCTTTTTTACTTGCTGAAGTGTATAACCCAAGTCTTTACCGTGATTATATTCATTTAGGACAGATGGATTATCTTTACGACAAAGTCGATTTATACGACACCCTAAAAGACATTATTCATGATAAAAAATCCACTGCTGAGATTGCTGTCGACCAAGCAAAAATCGCAGACATTGAGCAGCACATGCTTAACTTCCTAGAAAATCATGATGAACAGCGGATTAATACCAGCGACTTTGCTGGCAGCGCAGAAGCCGCTTTGCCTGCCATGGTGGTTTCGACCACCATTAGCCGCTCTCCGACCTTACTTTATTTCGGTCAAGATGTCGGTGAAAAAGCCGAGCAAAATGCAGGCTTTGGCCAAGCCAGCCGCACCAGTATTTTTGATTACGTTGGCGTGCCTGCCCATCAACGCTGGATGAATAATGGCAAGTTTGATGGCGGTCAATCGACTGAGTCAGAAAAGGCACTGCGCAAATATTATCAAACCTTGGTTAACTTAAGCCATACAGCACCTGCGCTACAAGGCGAGTACTTTGAGCTTGATACTATTAACCGTGCTGTTAGCCAAAAAACCAATCAACAAGGCTATAACGATAATACCTTTGCCTTTAGCCGTTATAACGACGAGCAGTTTATGCTGGTAGTCACTAATTTTAGCGACAGCCAAGCTGCGAGTATCAACTTACACCTCCCAGAGGCATTAATCACTGAAGCCCAAATCAAGGATGGTAGCTATCAAATAGAAAACTTGCTCACCATTGGTGCTAACGAAATACATCCTATGAATGTGGTAAAGCAACAAGCCAGCATAGCGATTAATCTGCAACCACTAGAATCTCAAGTGTTAGTTATTACCTGGTAATAAGTATTACTAATTCGTGCTGCTAATTCGTGCTAGCAAGATTTAAACCTGCCTAAGCGCCTTTAAACCTGCAATAATTAACCTTATTGCAGGTTTTTCATAACGCCTACGACTCTTGTTGTTGCTACCACAGTCAGTTCAGCTTACTTGTACAATGTGACGGGCTTTAGCTCAAGCTCCTTACTAAGTGTTAGCTCAGTTAACAATAGCTGGCATAACTGGGCTGAAACACCATAAAAGTGACTTGTACTATGCTCAATCACCAAGCTTAAAAAGCGGTCACTCCAGCTAAGCAAGTGTTGTTCTAATAGTTCTTTCACTCTTTGTTGACCGTCTTGCAAGTCAAGTTCTAAGCAATACACCAGTGCAACGAGCATCAAACCAAAATGATCCATTGGTTGATGTTGTGGTAAGTTAAAGTTCAAGTGGTTTTTTTTACAGAAACCCATAAATAACAGGGTTGACTGGTCAAACAAACGATTATTATTGCTTAAATAAACTGATCCCCATGGATAAGCAAGTTTACCTTTTGGCCTGATAAATAAGGCATTGTAATCCTGTTTAATGTCATCCAGCACCAAAGTTTGGCTCAATTGTTTTAAGGTATCTAATTTTCCCCTAAAGTGATTATCTATATTGTTTTCTTTTGTTATAAATAAGGGTAACTCTAGTATTGAAATAGTTTCCATTAATTCATCACATGGTTTTTGATAAAATACTTCAGCTAGAAAATTAAACATACCTGCCATATTTTTAACGTATTCATCGTTATTCATATTTAAATTCCATTTGTTTAAATTATTTAATTACCATTATTTTATTTCAGGTTATTATAAATGTCTGTGATAGGTTCCTATTTATCTAAACAATTATTATGACATTTTAATAAAAGTGACTTAGGTAAATATTCGGTCTATGAATATTGTGTAAGATAGATGTGTTACAGCTTATATAGGCAAAGTTATGTTACTGATGAATTTTAAAGAAAGATGGCGTGCTGCAGAGCTTAGTAGTGCTATAGAAGTAAGCCTTAAGCCACACTCAGTATGGGTCGGTTCTTCATACCCAAGGAGCTCACTAGAAACCATTTGCAGAAAGATTTCTCTAATGGTTATTAATGACTTTAGACGCGTAGACAATCTACCTAAGCGTTTGAGTGAACAGGAGTTAATGTCTACATTTTTCAATAGTTTCAGTATTTTGATCAACAATAGTCTTAATGGTGAAATATTAACGAAAGATGATTACATCATCATCGCGCTAGCCAGAGAGTTTTCAGCATTGGTAGATCAATCACATCAACAAGACCTCATTAATCATGCAGTATCAGTTATTCAATTATCCAATAACTGGGATAAACACATTATAAAATCAAATCAACGCGCCAATATTAGATTTACCGTTTAGCCACTGCTTTATTAAATATAACTTAAATTTACCTATTATTTCATTAATAGCACTTTTTATTATTGTTATTACACCGCCAAATACATTTATAAAATTTATTATTTAAATAAAAATGCCAACCCTAGGGTTGGCATTTAAAGTAAGCCTTAAGTATTAGACTCTTAATTTAATAAATACTGTTGTCGGACCTGTGCCTAAATCTTCATAGCCATCACCAGTTAAACTTGCCCCTGGCAAATTTAATGCTTCTGATTGATCCATCACATCTAACACTTGCACTGGGCAGCCGGTAACACAAAATGGTTTATCACCGACATCGAGTCTGTCTTTACACATGTCGCATTTCGATAAAATACCACGCTTAGCGTCAAGTTTTGGCGCATCATAAGGACACACCATACGACATGCTCCGCAACCGACACATAGCGTTTCGTCAATATGGACAATGCCATCATCGCGTTTAACCATTGCGCCAACAGGACACTTTTCAACACAAATAGGCTCTTCACAGTGATGACAAGATTGCGATAAAAATACCGCAACTTGCTTACCTAAATGATTGGTTTTTTCACCTTGAGAGATATCTCTTACGGTGACAAATTCATTCGCTTGTCGGCCAGCCTGACATGCCACGGTACAAGCTTCACAGCCAACACAGTTTTCTTGGCGAAATACAAAAACTTTTTGTTCAGTCATTAGAAAGTTCCTTAATGATTATAATTACGCCAGTGCAATATCGACACGGGTTGAGTGGAAGGTAGAACAGTTGTTCATATCAGTTAAATCACAGTTTGCCAGCTGGTTAACTGCGGTATTACTTCCGTTATCATTAAGTTTTTTCCAGGCATTTTTCCAAACAAACAATGTGCCCACAGGTGTCATTGGTTCAACCCTTGCTACATATTGAATTTGTACACTCGGGTTACCATAGCGACTTGCAGTTAACGTCACTTGATCGCCTTCATTAATCCCTTTGCTGCCAGCATCTAAAGGATGAATATAAACAGTATGTTGAGGTAATGTCCCAGCAATATATTTAACATTTGCCCATTGAGAATTACTTAATTTAGGGTGAGCTGGTGATATCAACCTGAACTCACGCGCTTTTTCAGCATCGGTCATCCCTTTATTATCAGCAGCATCGCTTTCAGGGGTTCCGGTATCAATGACAGGATCAAATTTTTCAGGGTCAAAGTACTTGCCGCTGGTGTCTTTAAATTCAATCTTGCCGCTTGGCGTTGGGAAGTCGTAATCTTTACGGAATGGATACGGTACAATTGGGCTATCCCACTTTTGCTCTAATAGCGCATCGTAACTAATATTACCTTTCCAAGTGTTACGTAAAATTTCATCAATCGACTCATTGAACTCTGCATCTTCAAAACCCATTGCTTTAGCAAGTTCATTAAAGATGACTGTGTCAGGTTTGGATTCATAAAGTGGCATAATGGCTTGCGCACTATGCTTAGAGTAATAACAATGATAACTATCAATGAGATTTGATTGCTCCATAAAACTAGACGTCGGTAGCAAGTAATCAACATAATCCATGGTATCGGTTTGGAATAAATCAATACCCACTAAGAACAAATCATCACGCATCAAGCCTTTTTCAATCAGATCAGTGTTAGGGGCAATTGCCATTGGGTTACTTGAATATACAATCATTGCTTTAATTGGATCGCACGGCTCACCAAAAGCAAGTGGACCAATTTGACCGTCTTCATGTTGATAATCTTCAGGTAGTAACGACCTGCCAATCTCATTCATATTGACCGTGTCTCTTACTGCATCTTCAGGTGTTAGATGCGGCGCATTACAATAAGCCCAATCAAACATCCCACCAGCTTGAGTATTAAGATACACAACACCTGCACCCACTTTGCCGATATTACCGGTTAACGCTGCAAGCGTTGGAATGGCTTTAACCATTCGGCCACCATTCAAGGTACGTTGTAAACCATAACCAATGCGGATCATGGCACATTCAGCTCCAGCATAAGCTCGTGCAAAGGCTTGATATTCGCTTCTCAAAACACCCGTTTCTTGCTCGATTTGTTCGTGGGTAAACTCTTCCAGACGGGCAACTAGCGCATCATAATCTTGGGTATGGGCTTCAATAAAGTTTGTATCATGCAAACCTTCTTCAATCAGCACTTTACTAATACCCACAACTAACGTGGCATCGGTACCTGGTGTCGGCTGCAACCAAATATCAGCTTGCGACGCTAAAGGTGTTCTAGCCGGGTTAACCACTAAAATTTTAGCGCCTTTATCACGGGCTTCATTGATAAATTTAAGATGGTGGATATTGGTGGCTTGCTCATTGGTACCCCAAGAAACAAAACATTTGGTATTCACATAATCTTCTGGGCTTGGGCCTGAAAATTCACCCAATATAGAGCTCATTCCTGAATAACCGGCACTGGCACAAATATTACGTTGCAAGTTACGACTGCCGATACGGTTAAAGAATCGGTTCGGACCCGAGCCTGCACTGATACCGCTATAGCCAGAATAAGAGTAAGGAATGATTGAATTACCACCATGGGTGTTAATAATCTCGTTTAAGCGGCCTGCAATGGCGCTATATGCCTCATCCCATGAAATAGGTTCAAAGCTTGCACCTGGACCACGTGGCCCTACGCGTTTCATTGGTTGTTGAATACGGTCTGGGCTATACACAGACTGTAAATAGGCATGACCTTTAACACATGGGGTTCCCGCTGTTACAGGGTGTGTTGTATCACCTGTGATTGATATTGCCACATCATCTTTTGTGGTTACCATCAAGCTACATCTATCACCGCAGTTACGTGGACACGTTGTGTGATAAACACCATCTGGAATGCCTTCTTCAGGTGGTACTTCAATTGGTGGTTCTACTACTGGAGGTTCTTCAATATTCTCATCATCACTAGAACACCCCATAATACTGGCAGAAAATGCAAATGCACTACTCCCCTTAAGAAAACTACGTCTATTCATTGCCATGGTATTTCCCTTATTATTATTTCAATAAAACCATAACAAACACAGCGCTAAGCAAGAACAAACATTGTTAAAAAAACACTTATTACTCAAACAATTAGTAAAATACTGACCTTCATCGCAATTGCAGATATCACAAATAACTATTGCGCATAACGACTAAATTTGTTGCATATCAAACCAAGCCGCCTATTTATAAAACATCTAGATAACAGGTGTATTTCACATTGATTTTTAGCGGGCGATATAGCATGTCTTTAGCGATACAAATATAAAAAACTCGATTAAATATCCGTTTTCTAGACATTGGCCAATATCGGATAAAAAACAAACGCATTCTAAAAAATGCAATCAACGCATTTAAAATGTTTGCCTTAAATAACGCCTCAATCTTGAATACGTATGCAACAAATTGCAGCATTTGGTTTAACCGCTCTAGTATGTGAAAGGGACATTCGAATAATAATATGGAGTCACCATGCTCGAAGCATCATCAAAATTAGTTGATTTACCGTCTATTACGGCATCAACAGCTGCTACCACACCTGTAACTAAAATTAAAACAAACACAAAATATCAGTCGATTTTTAATCTCAGCGCACTTTCCATATTCATTAGCTGTGTCCTGTCAGGAATAACGCCAGGAGTTCAGGCAAAAACGGTGACAATCAGCTCTCCCAGTAACAATATTACCGTCAGCTTATCTGATGATGCTGATAGACCTGAATACAAAGTCAGCTTTAATGGTGAAGATGCGGTACTGGCTTCGCGCATGGGATTGGTTTTTGAGTCATTGGGAGAATTTGGTCGCGGTTTTGAGATCAATAAATCAAGCACTGATACTCATCAATCTCGCTGGCAACAACCTTGGGGTGAGCGTGAGTGGATTGAAGATCATCACAATAAACTCACCACCACCTTTAGTAACGGTAATTACCACTTTATCGTAGAATTTAAGGTGTTTGATGATGGTTTAGGCTTTAGGTATCAAGTGCCAACACAAAAAGGCCTTGCCTCAGAATCTGCCTTAAACATTACCAATGAACTAACTGAGTTTTCAATTCCTGATGCCCATAATGCGACTGCTTGGTGGATACCGGGGCGCGGCTGGAATCGATACGAATACTTATATAACACCACCACGGTAAACAAAGTCGACCGTGCTCATACCCCCTTCACTTATAAACTCGCTTCAGACACTCATTTAAGTATTCACGAAGCGGCGCTAACAGATTATGCCGCTATGGTATTAGATCAACGCCGTGATGGCACCTTAAAAGCCGACTTAACCCCATGGTCTGATGGCATCTTAGTCAAAACTAAACCTGGATTTACTACCCCATGGCGAACCATTCAAATTGCCGAAAAAGCCACTGGTTTACTCAATTCAGATTTAATCCTTAACTTAAACGAACCTAACAAGCTCGGTGATGTGTCGTGGGTTGAACCAGGTAAGTATGTTGGGATTTGGTGGGGAATGCATCTTAATGAAAATACTTGGGGTTCAGGTGATAAACATGGCGCAACGACCAGCGAAACCAAACGTTACATGGACTTTGCTGCTAAGTACGGCTTTGACGGCGTATTAGTTGAAGGCTGGAATGTCGGCTGGGATGGCAGTTGGTTCCATAATGGCGATGTGTTTAATTTTACCAAGCCATATGATGATTTTGATATTTATGCTGTCAGTGAATATGGCGCTAAACAAAACGTGCGCTTAATTGGTCACCATGAAACCTCAGGTTCTGTAACGAATTACCGTAATCAAATGAGTGATGCTTATGATTTATATAAAAAGCATGGCGTAACTCAAATCAAAACGGGTTATGTGGCAGATGGGGGTGACATCAAGCGTGTTGATGAAAACGGTATTACCCGCCATGAATGGCATGATGGCCAGTTTATGGTGAATGAATACCTGCACAGTATTACCGAAGCCGCAAAGCGTGGCATTAGTATTAATACTCACGAACCCGTTAAAGATACTGGTCTGCGCCGCACCTATCCAAACTGGATTGCCCGAGAAGGCGCCCGCGGCCAAGAATTTAACGCTTGGGGAACTCCGCCCAATAACCCAGAACATACAGCGATTTTACCTTTTACTCGTATGCTGTCAGGGCCAATGGATTTCACTCCAGGGATATTTAATCTCGCACCAGAAGGCTTAGATGCGGTTAATCGAGTGCAAACAACATTAACTAAGCAACTCGCTTTGTATGTAGTGCTTTATAGTCCAATTCAAATGGCGGCGGATTTACCACGTAATTATGTTGAACGCCTTGACGCCTTTCAGTTTATTCAAGACGTTCCCACTGATTGGAGTGAGAGTATTGCGGTTGCTGGTGAAGTCGGTGATTTTGTTGCCTTTGCGCGTAAAGACCGTCACTCTGATGATTGGTATCTTGGCGCACTCACTGATGAACAAGCCCGCAGTTTTGATGTTGTATTATCATTTTTAGATAATAACCAACAATATGAAGCACAAATATATCGTGATGGCGATAAAGCGAACTGGGAAACCAACCCATATGATTACGTCATTGAAACGACAAAAGTGACTTCGAAAGACAATCTGTCACTGGTATTAGCAAAAAGTGGTGGTACTGCGATTCGTTTTAAAGCCTTAAATTAAAGCCTTTTAAAGCGCTTTAAAGACAAAACACAACAATTTTACCCCAATAAAACCTGATGTATTGCAATGTTCACTTTTTGTGTTCATTGCCATCAGGTTTTTGTTCATTTACATTGACCTACCAAATATCGGTTAATGCGCTATTTACCCCCTTCCTGTTACAAATATGATCAGCTTTCGTTGTGCATAAATGATGAATACGTATGTAATTGGTTGTGCCTAAATCCGACACAAGGCTAATATGAAACCTGCTAAATTTCTCCTCTGCTTGTGTGGATGAAATGGGCTAGGTCGTTACTGGCGCATCACCTTCATCGGATTGTGTCAGGTTTTAAGTGCCTTTTTTTACTTCAGCCTTTTTGAAGTGCAAACCAGGTCTTTGGCGAATACCCGTCTTAGGGAGATGTGTATTCGCCATTTTTTTACCTAGTACATTAGCAAACGTGATAATAAGAGTTCAGCCATGAAGTTGAACGACCTATAAAAAGGAAGATACATGTCTACCGATACGATTAGTCAAACATCGACAAATACTCAGCAGCGTCAGCAGCCAGAACTCAACTTTTGGCAAATCTTTAATATGTGCTTTGGTTTTTTGGGGATCCAATTCGGTTTTGCACTGCAAAATGCCAATGTCAGCCGTATTTTCCAAACGCTAGGTGCTGAAATTGACGAAATTCCTATTCTTTGGATAGCTGCTCCGCTGACTGGACTCATAGTCCAACCAATTATCGGTTATTTAAGTGACAACACCTGGAACGGGCTTGGCCGTCGTCGCCCGTATTTTTTAATTGGCGCAATTTGTACCACGCTGGCGTTATTTGTCATGCCGCACTCTCCTACTCTGTGGATTGCTGCCGGTATGTTGTGGATTATGGATGCATCAATCAACATCGCTATGGAGCCATTTCGTGCTTTTGTCGGCGATAACTTACCTAAGAGTCAACGCACTCAAGGCTATGCGATGCAAAGCTTCTTCATCGGCATTGGCGCGGTTGTTGCCTCTGCACTGCCTTATATTCTTACCAATTACTTTGATGTTGCAAACACAGCACCTGCTGGGGAGATTGCCGACTCAGTTCGTTATGCCTTCTACTTTGGTGGCGCAGTATTATTCTTAGCTGTCGGCTGGACGATTGTTAGCTCTAAAGAATATTCGCCAGAAGAAATCAGTGCCTTCCATGCACATGAACAAACCGCTAAGCAAGAAGACCGTATTGATGAAACTCGCAGCCGCACCGCTACGCAATATAAAACAGCAGCACTGGTTTGGATGACTATTGGTGCGATATTTACTGGGTTAGTTTATGGACTCGGTTGGGACAAACAGTTATTTATTCTTAGTATTGGCATCTTTGCTTTTGGCCCATTACAGCTTTATTGCGCTAAGGTACTTGCTGGGGTCAAGGGTAAAAAACGTGACTCTTTAGGTATGGTATTTAACGTCGTTGATGACTTATTTCATATGCCTAAAGCCATGCATCAACTGGCTATAGTACAATTTTTCTCATGGTTTGCACTCTTCGCCATGTGGATTTATACCACCTCAGCGGTGACCTCTTATCATTACGGCAGCTCTGATGTTGTTTCACAAGCTTATAACGACGGCGCTGACTGGGTCGGGATGTTATTCGCTTCATACAATGGCTTTGCCGCCCTTGCTGCTGTGATGATTCCTTTTTTAGCTAAAGCCGTAGGGATTAAATTTACTCACACCATCAACTTAACACTCGGTGGACTAGGGCTGATTAGCTTTTACTTTATTAAAGACCCACAAATGTTATGGATCCCAATGATTGGTGTCGGCATCGCTTGGGCCTCTATCTTATCCGTACCTTATGCCATGCTATCAGGCATATTACCGCCTAAAAAGATGGGTGTATTTATGGGTATTTTTAACTTCTTTATTGTTATTCCACAGTTACTTGCAGCAAGTGTTTTAGGTGTTATTTTAAATGGCTTATTCGATGGTGAACCCATTTTTGCGCTAATCACTGGTGGGGTATTTATGATTATTGCCGGTATTGCGGTGTTATTTGTCGATCAACCCAGCTCACAAGCTTAAACAGAAAATCAAAAACTCATTAAGTTATAAAAATTATTTAAAAATATTTGGGGAACGTTATTCATGAACGCAATGTTAAATATTAATAACTCACAAACAATTTGTTTTAAAAAGTCATTTGTCGCTAAGGCGATCAATACTGCTGTTGTAACGGGTTCATTACTGGCATTATCAGCCTGCTCTGACGCTGAAGTAGCACCAGAACAAACCATTGAAACAGCGGCTGAGATCACCACCATTAAGCAAGTCGCCCCCGGCGCTCCGGGTATCGATCCAACCTGGGCATTTTCTGGTAAGACTGGTATTGGCACCTCTTATGAGCCTTATGTAAACGGTCAATACCAAAGCACAGCAGACAACCCAGTCAGCAAAGTCTGGTTTTCCATAGCCCAAGGTGTGCTAACAGAAACCATGTATGGCTTGATCCACAATGCGCAGTTAAAAGAAATGCAGTTCATCATTACTGGTGATGGCTTTGTTGATACTGAAAAAGAAGACACCATCAGTAGCATCGAATATTTACATCAAGATGAACAAGGCCGCCCATTATCATTAGCCTATAAAGTGATCAATAAAGCTAAAAATGGTCAGTACCAAATTGAAAAGCATATCTTTACCGATCCAAACCGTGACAGCATGATGATGAAAGTTATCTTTACCGCTTTTGCTGATGGTATTACCCCACACTTATATGCCAATCCACATGTAGATAATAGTGGCGCCAATGATATCGCCAGTATTGAAAATGGCGCGTTAGTGGCATACACCAATAATGCTGACTCATCAGTAATGACCATCAAATCTGATGTAGAATTTACTCAAGCCAGTGCCGGTTTTGTCGGTAAATCTGATGGATTAGTTGATCTAAAAGACAACGGTCAGTTAAATAACCTCTATAACACCACCAGCAGTGATAACAGTGTTATTGGCAATGTTGCGCTTACAGCTCAATATCCAACCTTAAGCAAATCAGCAGATAACAATACCCTAGAAATGAATATTGCTATCGGCTTTGGTCATGATAAGCAAAGCAGTTTAGCCAATGTCGATGCCACATTGACTAGCGGCTATGACAAGGTATTAAGTGCTTATCTTGGCGATGACAAACATGTCGGCTGGAAAGACTATTTAACTTCGTTGCCAGTGCTTAACGACATGAGTGCTAACACCACTGATAACGGTCAATTACTTTATACCAGTGCACTAGTGTTAAAAGCCCAAGAAGATAAAACCCACGCAGGCGCACTAATCGCTTCACTGTCTAACCCTTGGGGTGACAGTGTTTCTGCAAAGGTGGGTAGCACCGGTTATAAAGCGGTATGGCCGCGTGATTTTTATCAATGCGCTATGGCCTTTTTAGCCATGGGTGACACACAAACCCCAAAAGTGGCTTTTGAGTATTTAAAGAAAGTACAAGTCAGCCAACAAACACCTGAATATGTCGGCACTCCAGGGTGGTTCTTACAAAAAACCCATGTTGATGGTGAAATTGAATGGGTTGGTGTTCAGCTTGATCAAACAGCAATGCCAATAATGCTCGGTTGGAAATTATGGCAAGCGGGCGTATTAACTGATGCAGAAATCAGTCAATGGTATACCGACATGCTTAAACCTGCGGCAGAGTTCTTAGTTACTGGCGGCAATGTAAAACTAGATTGGAATGACACCAGTATTACGCCTCCTAGCACCCAACAAGAACGCTGGGAAGAACAAGCGGGCTTCTCACCTTCTACCACTGCTGCGGTTATTGCTGGGCTGGTAGCCGCCAGTGATTTAGCTAAGCTGGCCAAAGATGAAGATGCTGATAAATACCTACAACTGGCGCGTAAGCTAGAAGCCAGTCTTGAATCAACAATGGTGACGACAACGGGTGAGCTTACTCAGGACAATAAACCTTATTATGTTCGAATCAGCCCAAATGGTAACCCAAACAATGCCGACAAGTTATTAGATAACAATGGCAAACCCGGTCTTGATCAAAGAGTCATTCTTGATGGCGGTTTCTTAGAGCTAGTACGTTACGGCGTGAAAGTCGCTAATGACAGTGTGATTCAAAACAGCGTTATGCTAATTGATAACACAAGCCTTGAGCACAACCTAAGAGTTAAGTACGAATTTAAAGCCAAAGATGGCAGTTTAATTCCTGGCTTTAGACGCTATGGTAACGATGGTTATGGCGAAGATATCACTAGCGGTTTAAGTTATGCTGAAAAAGGGAATACTGAAGACCAACGTGGCCGCGTATGGCCTTTCTTTACCGGTGAGCGTGGTCATTATGAACTGGCGTTAGCTAAAGCCAATGACACTCTGACAACTGAAAGCCATCAAGCGCTTATAAACACCTATGTTCAAGGCATGGAAACCTTTGCCAATGAAGGCATGATGTTACCAGAACAAGCTTGGGACGGTGTGGGTAACCCGACGCGTTATAACTACGCGATGGGCGATGGCACCAACTCAGCGACACCACTTGCATGGACACACGCAGAATACGTGAAACTGGTTCGCTCTATGACAGATAAAGCCGTATGGGACTATTACCCTATCGTGGCTGACAAACTGGCTAAATAACCGCAAAGGTTTACATACATTCAAAAGCCGCAAATAAAATTTGCGGCTTTTTTATGCACTTAGGCCAAAAAAACGTGCTTAATTGTTGGTATGTCTGACTAAAGTAGTTAATACTATTCTCGCAACAAATTGTTGCAAACCAAACAATAAACAAACAAGGTTAAGGAACAACCCATGGATTGGTATATTAAGGTTTTAAAACAATATTTTGATTTTTCAGGACGAGCAAGACGCAAAGAGTATTGGATGTTTGGTCTAATTAATTTAATTTTCTGCATCGTGTTGATGTTAGCGGATCAAGCTCTAGGCACGGTTTTTATATATTCACTATATTCTATCGCTGTTTTAATACCAGGAATTGCTGTTTCTGTAAGACGTCTTCATGATACAGATCGAACTGGTTGGTGGTTATTAATTGGTTTAATTCCACTAGTTGGTATTATCGCTCTTATTGTTTTCTTCTGCTTAGATAGTAAGGAAGACAATGATTATGGCGCCAATCCTAAAGCAGTTAACACTGACGCCTAATATCGAACAACGAGTATGATTACAAAGCTAAGTTAGTAAAAAAAGCATATTGAATTTCAATATGCTTTTTTATTTGCCATATAGAAACCAAGCTCCTGAAACTAACTCAATTGCTGTTTTAATTTTAAGCCTGCATTTATTAACAGCAAAGTGACACCACCAGCAATGAGTCCAAATAATGCGTTTAACAAGCTTGGCGTAATAGTTTGTAGTATCACGCCAACATAAGCTAACTCTCCCGCCAATACAGCGATATGGCTAATTTGTTCACTTACGATATGAATCCCATGGGTTAAAATGCCGCCACCCACCATAAACATCGCAATGGTGCCAATAATGGTTAAGCCCTTCATTAGATATGGCGCTGCTGCAAGTAGCCAAAAACCGATTTTGTGCCATATTTTTACTAATGTGCCCTCACCTTTTCTTTGGGTAAGGTAAAGGCCTAGATCATCAATTTTTACTATGCCAGCCACTAAGCCATACACCCCTACAGTCATAATTATTGCTATTACACTTAAGGTTAAAAACTGACTCATTAAACTACTTTGAGAAACAACACCAAGGCTTATCGCTATAATTTCAGCAGAAAGGACAAAGTCAGTTCTAATGGCACCTTGAACCTTCTTCTTTTCAAATGCGGCCAAATCTTGTTTTGATTTTTCAACAATTTGTTCATCTGCCACGGCCACTTTTTTATCTTTACGATGTACATAACTATGGTGCACCTTTTCAAAGCCTTCATAGCATAAAAAGATGCCGCCAAACATCAGTAAAGGGGTGATCGCCCAAGGAATAAAAGCGCTGATGAGTAAAGCGGCCGGGACTAGAATTAATTTGTTTCTAAAAGAGCCTTTGGCTACCGCCCATACCACCGGTAACTCACGCTCTGATGCAACACCAGAAACTTGTTGCGCATTAAGCGCTAAATCATCACCCAATACCCCTGCGGTGTTTCTTGCCGCGACTTTACTCATCGCGGCGACATCATCTAATATTGTTGCAATGTCATCGAGTAAAACTAATAAGCTTGCACCCGCCATAATGGCATCCTTGTCATTTCTACTAATCAGTTAAAAGGCAATTTGCCATAATAGACCAAAGGTATCGAAATCGTTACCTATACGGGTAATAACACCGGTACTGGCATACACTTTAATACTGTGTTGCTGATTTAAAGCCAATGAGTAAGTCAATCCAAAGCGCGAATTATCCTGACTATCATTCGCATCAATACCATTTTTATCCGTTTCACCACCAACAAAATAATTGCCGCTTAACGACAACCATTGGCCACGAGCAATACTGTAAATAATGTGACCTTGAAAAGTATATTGTGGGTCTTTTGAAAGTAAAACCTCATTATAAAATTCATCATTATCACTATAAAAACGAACAGAGCCCATGGCACTGTAATACCAATCGCCTACTTTATAAGAAATACCAATGCCCGGTCTAAATACCCATTGGTTGGCACCAGCATTAATCAGTTTGGTTTCATCATAAGAACCAACAGGAATGCTCAGCTGTAAGCTTGTCCCCATTACGAGTCCTTCACGATATTGCCCAAAGTCTTTTTTTTCAACGGCTGGAGCGCCGTAAAAGTTCCATGTTAGCCGTACATTAGGATCACTATAACCACAACGATCAGCTTCTACAAATTCGCCCAAGTAATTTGCACTGCCTTTCATACAAACTCGTGAAGCAGAAACGTCTAGTTTTGATGAACGGCCCGCAATAGCAAAGCTTGTGGCATAACCCACTACCGCGGCATCAAGTGTGAGCTGGGCATCTTTGAGAGGAACTGAAGGAGATGGCGATAATGCCCCTTCAGAGTGTAAATATCCAAGGGCAACAAAGTGCATGCCAATAGGAATATTGGTGTAACTTCTCGGTTCAAGGTCTTGGGCTTTAATTGATAGTGGAAATAGTAGCAGTACGATGAGTAAGAGGATGAGCAATAGCCAGCTTAATGGCCAGTAAAATAACTGGCGCCAGTAGTGTCGAGTCTCAATGACCAGCAAAAATACACCTTTAAATGTCACATTATTATCCATAATAATTTCAAACCAGCTATGAAATAATAGCTGGTCAAGTGTGAATCCGTCAGTATTTATCTGATTAGCTTTGATCTTGCTCTGCAGTACCACATGATTGACGCACCACTAAATTAGTCGGAATAAGTTGCGACGCCACTTCTTTCCCTCGAATGAGTTTTAGCAGACTTTCTACCAGGATCTCGCCGGCTAATTTAGTATTTTGCCTAACCGTCGTCAGCGCCGGATTAGCAAAACTCGCCACTGGTATATCATCATAGCCAACCACAACAATATCTTCAGGTACCCTTACACTCCGTTGCTTTAAAGCGCGTATCGCACCAATTGCAATTAAATCACTGGCGGCAAAAATAGCGTCAAATGGATGGCCACTATCCAATAAATTAATGGCCGCATCAAAACCTGAGCTTTCAGTGCTAATGGCATCAAACTGAATATTTTTATTGGCTTTAATGCCTACTTTTTTTAATGCATCAACATGGCCTAGATAACGGTCTCTAAATTCTGGGCTATGCTCAGATGCATCACCCAAAAAGGCAATGTTTTGTTTATTTAACGAGATAATATGCTCTGTGGCTATCACCCCACCTTGCTGGTTGTCACAGCCAATTGATAACACTTCTTTGTGGTTAGGCTCTGCGCCCCAAATGACAAAATGGGTATTTTGCTCCAGCAGCTTTTGTAGTTTGTGCCCATAATCCACATAATCGCCATAACCTAATAAAATAATGCCATCGGCTTTATTACTGTCTTCATAATCGGCATGCCAGTCGCTAGAAAGCTGCTGAAAAGATACCAGCAAATCATAACCTTGCTGCGCCGTAGCACGGGTTATAGAGCCTAGCATCGATAAGAAAAATGGATTGATTAACGATTCATCGTTAGTGGGATCTTCACAAATCAATAATGCCAGCGTGTAACTATTTTGAGTACGTAAATTACTGGCGTTTTTATCCACTTTATAGTTAAGTTCTTTCGCAATAGCTTGAATACGTTGCCTTGTTTCAAGATTGACTAAGGGACTATTTCTCAGCGCACGAGAAACAGTCGATTGAGATACACCTGCTTTGTAAGCAATATCAATTGAAGTAGCTTTAGATGTCATATTCGCATCACGCCTTTATTATAGTTTTTTAGGTACTCTGTTATTGTTTATACCTAAAATGACATTAACAATCACCGTTTAATTACTTTTATAAACCTAATTCACTTAACAGATCATCAGCTTCATTTGTAACAGCAACTGCAGCACTTGTTGCTGCCAAATAACCTGCCTGCTTGTTAACACGATTGCCATGGCTTTCAATTAAAGCATCAGGGTCTATATCTTCATCCATGGCAAACTCTTTAAGTTTAATAAACTCCGTTTTATCCATGGCAAATTCAAGATAAAAGATATGATTATCTGCCGTTCTAAAGGTAACTCTTCGAGATACGGCCTCATCTAAATTGGTATCGATTGATATAGTCAGCTCTTTATTGATAGTCAACATTTTAGGCTGGCTTTGACTGATAGAGGTTTGTAATTCCTTAGAAATGGTTTTAATGAAATTACCCAAAATTTGATTCATTAATTCGCCCATCACATTGGCAACATCATCAGATGTATGTGAAATGGCTAGTTCAGATTCAGGCATGCCCATGTTAAGCATGTAGCGACGGTAAATTTCTATAGCCGCTTCTTTGGTAAAATTGATCACCACTAAGCCAGAAAAACCACCATCAAATATAGAAAAACAGCCAAGATCAGGTTTTAAACAGGTGCGAGTGATGTTTTGCACCATACCGGCATGAGTCACTTGACTGTCGCTGGTGCTTGAGAGGACATGGGTTACTGAGTGACATAACTTGAGTAAAATATCATCAGTAGTAACGACTTGCAGAGAATTCATAACAATGTTTGCCTTGTTTTAAAATTGCTTCATTTTAGGCTTATCACTGAACAAATCAAAGCTAAAACATTTTATTAGCAAAAATAAATACCCGCACCAACAAATGCTCAATATAAGCAAATATTTTTAATGGTTTAGATCAATATAATTAAACCTTTCCCCACCTAAAAATGTATCATTTTGTACGAAACCGTTATTAGCTCACAAAAAACCACATAAATTGTTATTTATATAACAATTTATGACAATATTTTACTCATAAATGTTTTACTCATAAATATTTACCTAAATACATAAGGTCAAAAATGATTTCCTTTTTACGGCAATTAACAATTTTAAAACGCCTTTTTATAATGCTAGGCCTAGCAGCTGTTGGTACTGTCATTTTTGCCAGCTTCTCGATTAATGAGCAGTACAACAATTTATTAAAGCAAAAACATCTACAACTTGATGCACAAGTTTCCACGGCGGTATCGATGCTTGATGCACTGAGCGCTAACAAGCTAACAGTTGATAATGACACTAATGATCATCAAAGATTAGCCGAGCAAGCACTCTCAATTATCAATGATATCCGCTACCTGACAGATGATGCCTATATTGTATTCAACCAAGAAGGCAGCGTAATCAGTTTTCCAGCTAACGAGTCAAATTTGGGCCGCAGCGCAGAGTCATTTATTGCAGCTGATGGCAGCCTGCCCTTTGTTGAGTTAATCACTGAAGCTAAAACCAACACAACTGCCCATTTGGATTATCAAGGCAGTGAAGGATATTCGAGTAAAGTTACAACAATTTTGGCTGAAGCGCATTTTTATCCTCAATGGGGCTGGACCATTATCGCTCAAGCAAGCGCCGCCGATGTTAATGAGAGTATGGGCAGTGTGATTATTAATTATTTGATTATTATGTTGATAATCTCCATCCCAATTTTTGGCTTTTTTTTACTGCTTAATGTATCAATCACTTCACCTATTAATGCAGCCATTGCTGCTATGGAAGATATCGCAAAAGGTGAAGGTGATTTATCTAAGCGGTTAAACAATAGTGGTAATGACGAAGTGGCGAAAATGGCCGATGCCTTTAATGCATTTGTCGAAAAAATTTCAACTATGGTGGCCAACTTAAAACCACTAGGTACTGAACTTGATACCGATGCGCAGCAGCTATTGGTGGCCGTGGAAGAATCCAACCAAAGCGCGGAGCTAATACACCGCGAAACCCAAAGTGTTGCCACTGCTGTTAACCAAATGTTAGCCACCACCAATGATATGGCGCAAAACACCTATCAAGCTGCAGATGGTGCCAACAACGTTAAACAACAAGCGCAGCAGTCTCAGCAGTTTATGCAGCAAACAGTGCATGAAACCCAAATACTGGTGACTGAACTTAAAAATGCTGAAAGCGTTACTCATGATTTAGGTAAATCTTCAGTTGAAATCAGCAGCATTTTAGACACCATTGGCGCCATTGCAGATCAAACCAATTTATTAGCATTAAACGCTGCAATTGAAGCTGCGCGGGCCGGTGAAAATGGTCGCGGTTTTGCTGTAGTTGCCGATGAAGTTCGCGCCCTTGCCACCCGTACCCAAGCCTCTACCAATGAAATTAATAAAATTATTTCTCAGATCCACAATGGCGTTGAACATGTCATAAAAAGTAATACTGAAACCCAGTTGCAATCTGAGCAATTACAAACTAAAGCAATACAATCGCAACAAGCCATGACTGAAATCTTAACCGTGATTGCCAGTATCAGTGATATGAACACGCAACTTGCCAGTGCTACCGAAGAGCAGTCACATGTAACCGCCGAAATTAGCCGTAATATCACCACGATTTCAGATCTCACTGAGGTAGCGGTTAAATCCAATGAAACTAATAGCCAAGCCGCGCAGTCATTACAGCACATCAGCCAACATGTGACTCAGACCTTGAGTCAGTTTAAAACATAATTTTTTTTAATTTAAAGCCTAAAAAATACGTAAACCCGCTACTTACATTAGCGGGTTTGCGTTATTATCATTTGTATTATTAATGCTAAGAACGTAACTTCAATGTCCGATAGAATCTATTATGAAAAAACCGTTACCATTATCGCTCCCCATGGCATTCATACGCGACCTGCAGCTTTATTAGTAAAAGCGGCAAAAACCTTTGACTGTGATGTCATTGTCGAATGTAATGGTAAACAGGCCAGTGCCAAAAGTTTGTTTAAATTACAAACCTTAGGATTATATTTAGGTCAATCAGTTAAGGTCTTTGCCGTAGGTGATAAAGCAGAAGAAGCCGTTGAGACAGTGTCTGAATTACTCATCACCTTAAGTTAGTAGGATAAAATTTACAGGAAGTCATATGGCGGTATCAGGTATTGTAGTGTCACCAGGAATAGCATTTGGTAAAGCTATTCATATTAATCTGCACCACTCAAAGGTGGACTACAGATTATTGCCTGTCGCACAAATCCCACAAGAATGTGAAAAAGCCACCAAGGCGATTATCTTCCTAAGTCAATATTTAACTGATTGCCAGCAACACCTTGCCGTAGACAGCGAACACTTTAGCCTGATAGATGCTGACATCATGTTATTACAAGATGATGATTTGGCCTTAGAACTAAAAAAGTATATCACCCGCTTTCGTTTTTCAGCCGAAGTTTCCATTGAGCGGGTATTTGCTCAACATGCTGATGAACTGGCTCAGCTAGACGACCCTTATATGGCTAATCGCAGTAATGATGTTATTTGCTTAGGCAAAAGGTTGATGGCTGCCGTAAATGGTACCTTGCTGTGGGATGTTTCAAAGTTAACTGAAAATACCATTTTGCTGGCTGAAGACCTCACCCCTGCTGAATTTGCCACTATTCCACTCAATAAAATTAAAGGCATAGTGCTCAAAACAGGTGGGCTTACCAGCCATACTGCTATTTTAGCCAAGGCGGCCGGTATTCCAGCACTGCTAAGTTGTCAGTTTGACAATTTCAATATAAATGATGGTAGCCCACTTATTATAGATGGCATTAGTGGTGAATTACACATTAATCCCACTGAATCAATTACCCAGCAACTTCAGCTTAAATCAGCACAAGAAACTCAACGACGCCAAGCACTAAAACAGTATGTGGACCAAGACAGTATCACCCAAGATGGCCATCCTGTGTGCTTACTCGCTAATATCAGTAGTTTAAATGATGTTAGCCAAATACAAGATGCGGGCGCTGCGGGGATCGGTTTATTCCGCACAGAGTTTTTACTCATGCAAGTGGATAGTGTACCTGATGAAAAACAACAGTTTCATTTATACTGCGATGCGCTGCACAGCTTAAATGGAAAGGTGCTGACCATACGTACCTTCGATATTGGTGCAGATAAAGAAATACCCTGTCTAAGTCAAGATTATGAAGACAATCCGGCACTGGGCGTACGGGGGATCCGCTACAGTTTGCAACATAAATCGCTATTTAGTACTCAAATTAAAGCAGTGTTACGGGCCGCTAATCATGGCCGAGTTCGGCTATTATTTCCTATGGTCAATCAAATAGAAGAATTAGAGCAAGCATTTGAAATCATAGACTGGTGTAAGCAGCAATTAATTGAAGAGGAAAAAGGCTTTGGTGAGATTAATATCGGCATCATGGTTGAAACACCTGCTGCAATATTAAATTTACCCCACCTATTGCCTAAGTTAGACTTTATCAGTATTGGTAGTAATGATTTAACCCAATACACCCTTGCTGCAGATCGAGGTAACCCTGAGCTGGTTAAGGATTATCCCCCCGTATCACCTGCAATGATCAAATTTATCAAAATGGCGGTTGATGAGTGTAAAGCGCATCAAACCAAAGTCTGCTTATGCGGAGAATTGGCCAGCGAACCCAAACTCATTAGCCTACTGGTGGGTTTAGGCATTGATGAGTTAAGCGTTAACAGTGCCAGTTTATTGGATGTAAAAGCCACTATTTGTAACGGCAATTACGCCCAGTTTACTCAACAAGCTGAGCAAGCATTAACCTTAAGTCATATTAACCAGCTCAACGAATTGTTAAATTAATAACAGCGATAGCGATGTGTTATCGTTAACTATTTTAAACATCGAAATAATCATAATAAAAGAGGCTGCATGTAATGGGATTTTTAAGCCGTATACGCAGATTAATATCAGGGCAACCGACCTTAACTGGTGGGATCAAAGTCTACGCGCCAATTTCTGGCGAGCTAGTTGACATCGAGAAAGTACCGGATGTAGTTTTTGCCGAAAAAATTGTCGGCGATGGTCTTGCAATTAACCCAACAGGAAAATTCATCCTAGCGCCGATTGACGGCACCATAGGTAAAATTTTTGAAACAAACCACGCATTCAGTATAGAGTCACACCAAGGACTCGAGCTATTTGTGCATTTTGGGGTCGGCACGGTCGAATTGCGCGGTAATGGCTTTAAACGACTCGCAGAAGAAGGCCAACAAGTTAAAGTTGGCGAACCCATTTTAGAATTTGATTTAGACTATCTAACCGATCAAGTTGAAAGCCTGTTAACCCCTGTAGTGCTCGCTAACATGGAAGATGTGCAATATTTAGATAAAGCCCAAGGCGCAGTAATTGCTGGGAAAGACGTAATATTTACCGTTGAATTATAACGTTAGCAGCAACATAATGACTATCACACCACCATACAGGGAAATCAAACAAAAATGAGTAGTAGTGTTATTTTCGGAATAAAGAATTGCGATACCGTACGTAAAGCCCGTAAGTGGTTAGAAGCAGAAAACCAACCTTTTAGCTTTCACGATTTTAGAGAACAAGGTATCGATGCCAAAACCATTACTCAGTGGACTGAATTAACCGACTGGGAATTATTATTCAATAAACGCAGCACCAGTTTTCGCGCCTTAACTGATGCCCAAAAAGACGGCATAGATAAACAAAAGGCCATCAGCTTGATGGTTGAACACCCAACCTTGATTAAGCGTCCCGTCCTTATTCAAAATAATAAGATCCTTATTGGCTTTAAAGCAGCAGATTATCAAGCGTGGTTTAACTAATGACTCAAGACGTATTAGCATTAACCAAAGAGTTAATCTCACGCCCTTCTGTGACTCCATTAGATGAAGGTTGTCAAACCTTAATGGCTGAGCGCCTTGAAGCTGCTGGGTTTAACATTGAACCTATGGTATTTGAAGACACCACAAATATGTGGGCAAGACGGGGCACCGAAGCGCCTGTTTTTTGTTTTGCTGGTCACACTGATGTGGTGCCCGCGGGCGATTTAAATAAATGGCACACCCCGCCTTTTGAACCTACGGTTATAGATGACTATATTCATGGCCGCGGCGCCGCAGATATGAAAGGTTCACTGGCAGCGATGACTATTGCTACCGAACGTTTTGTGGCTAAGCATCCCGATCATAAAGGCTCTATTGCATTTTTAATCACCAGTGACGAAGAAGGCCCATTTATCAATGGCACCACTCGCGTTATTGATACCCTTGAAGCTCGCAATGAAAAAATCACCTGGTCATTGGTTGGCGAGCCTTCATCGACCCATAAGTTAGGTGATATTGTAAAAAATGGCCGTCGAGGCAGCTTAACCGGTAATCTTACCGTTCATGGCATTCAAGGCCATGTTGCCTACCCGCACCTTGCAGATAACCCAATCCATAAAGCCTCACCCGCATTAGCTGAGCTTGCGCAAATGCATTGGGATAATGGCAATGAGTTCTTTCCACCAACCAGCTTTCAAATAGCCAATATTAATGGTGGTACGGGTGCGTCCAATGTCATTCCAGGTGAACTAGAGGTGATGTTTAACTTCAGGTATTCAACAGAAGTCACTGCTGAGGAACTAATTAAACGCGTGCTCAACATCTTAGATGCCCATGGATTAAATTATGAAATTGACTGGGTGTTTAACGGCCTGCCTTTTCTAACCGGCGGCGGACCCTTGCTTGAAGCCACTAAAGCCGCGATTTTAGAAGTCACTGGTTATGAAACCGATCCTCAAACAACAGGTGGCACCTCTGATGGACGCTTTATTGCACCAACAGGCGCACAGGTTATCGAGTTAGGTCCGGTAAATGCGACCATTCATAAGGTCAATGAATGCGTGAAAGTCTCAGATTTAGAAGTCTTAGCCCTATGCTATGAGTCTATATTGGAAAAGCTTTTGTGCTAAATGTTGATATCAGCAATCCAGCCCTTTATGGGCTGGACGAATCACAACTTGTCACTGTACAAGGGCATTTACTGACTCAAAAAACCGCTGACGCATTTGGCCAAATGCAGCAACACGCAGTCCTTGATGGTATTGCCATTGAGCTTTGTTCGGCTCACCGCAATTTTGCTAAACAAGCAGCAATTTGGAACGCGAAAGCCCAAGGGAAACGGATTCTTTTAGACCTCAACAACCAAGTATTGGATTGTCAAAACCTCACTGACGATCAACTTGTTGATGCGATTTTAAATTGGTCTGCCCTACCCGGCGCATCACGCCATCACTGGGGGACTGACATTGATGTCTATGATGGCAATAACATAAATCGGCAACAACTAAAATTAATTAGTGACGAATACTTGATTGATGGCCCTTGCGGCGCCCTTTCAGTATGGTTGCAACATCATGCTCAACAATATGGGTTTTATTTACCTTATCAAGCCGGGCGCAGCGGCGTGAGCCCAGAACCTTGGCATTTAAGCTATTTTCCTGAATCTAGCCTTTATTTAGCCCAATACGATCGCAAAAGCCTCAAACAACTGTTGTCTAATTCTAATATCTCATTAAAATCAGCGCTGATAAATCGACTCGATGAATTAGTTGACCGCTATGTGTATTTTATTGCAGATGCGCCGAAGTGATTTTAAGCCGGTTAAATCAGTATCAAACACTAGATCTGATGAATTTATCATAGTATCCGCAGATTATTTTTATATTGTTAACCTTTATTGAGACCATTCATGCCTAATCAAAGCCAGACCTTTGCTATTAATGAACAACCGCTACATTTTATTGATCAAGGCCAAGGTCCTGTCATCTTGTTTATCCACGGCTTCCTCAGTGATTGTCAACAATGGCAGCCGCAAATAGAATTATTTAGCCTATCTCATCGCTGTATTGCGGTTGATTTATGGGCTCACGGTCAATCAGGTGCACTACCTAGTGGCACCACATCTTTGGTCACTGTCGCTCAGCATTGCTTATCCTTATTAGCCCATTTAAATATTGATCAGTGTATGGTTATTGGTAATGGTTGCGGCGGCGCTATTGCAGCAGAAATGGTCTTAGCCCAACCTAAAACGATTTCAAAATTGGTCCTAGCCAACAGTTTTATTGGCTTTGAACCACAAGTTAATAGTGCCAAATACCAATTATGGATTGATGAGCTTTGCGCAGCTAAACAGTGCAGTGAAGCACTCGCCGATACGATAAGCAGCCAGTTTTTTGCTGCAACCGATGATTCTCAAACATTAATGGCTAACTTTAACCAACAGCTAATGGGGTTATCAGCTCAACGCATTGAACAACTTGCCTTGTTTGCGCCGTTAGTATTTTATAAACGTGACAGCTTAGAATTAGCAGAGCAATTCACCCTGCCATGTTTAATCCTCGTTGGCTCACAAAATAAACTGCGAACGCCGCTAGAAGCCTATTTAATGCAAGACTGTATTAGCGCCAGTAAACAGCTGCAGATCAGTAACGCTGGTCACATGTGTAATCAAGAACAGGCAGACGAATTCAACCAGCTTTTACACGCTTTTTTATAAAGCCTAAAACAACTAGTGTTACTGCTAATAAGCTGTACGACTTGATTAAAAGTTATAATAATTACGCATTTTCATCACCTTATATAGATTAAACAGTACATTGCAATATACTGATATAATAATAAAAATTTATAGTGCAACCAGTACTCCTGTTTGTCCGAGTAAACTTAAAAACGGTTATAAAGCATAAATGAAATTATTAAAGCCTCTTTTTGACAATAATCGCCGCTGGGCTGAACGCATTAGTAAGGAAGATCCTGAATTTTTTGCCCAGCTTGCCCAACAGCAAAATCCTGAATATTTATGGATCGGTTGCTCTGATAGCCGCGTACCTTCAAATCAAATTATCGACTTGATGCCTGGCGAAGTATTTGTGCACCGTAATATTGCTAATATGGTGATCCATACCGACCTTAATTGCTTATCTGTCATTCAATACGCTGTGGAAGTGCTCAAAGTAAAACATATTATGGTTGTGGGGCATTATGGCTGTGGCGGTGTAAAAGCGGCTATGAGCAAAGAGCGTTTAGGCTTGATTGATAACTGGTTAGGTCATATTCGTGATATTTACCGCATACACAACAAAAACCTAGAACAACTTAGCCCACAACAACGTTTTGACCGCTTGTGCGAGCTAAACGTTATGGAACAAGTTGCCAATGTCACCAGCACAACGATTGTTCAAGATGCATGGGACAGAGGCCAAGAAATTGCCATTCACGGCTGGATATATGGCATTAATAACGGACTACTTACAGATTTAGATGTCACGGTAAATAGTGAGCATGCCAATAATGCGCTGTAAAAATGTTGATATGGCCAACGAACCATCTCTGCAGATCAGATAATCTTTACAGAGATTAAACTAAATAGGTAACAACCAAATGCTGACTAAGCTAATTGGTTGTATATAATAAAGCATAAGTTACATTCGGGCTCAGTAGCCCCTTTGTTTAGCGTTTCAGATAAGTAGGATATTGATGAAAGTTACTCTTTTAATCCCAGCAAGATATGGCTCAAGTCGTTTTCCAGGTAAACCACTGGCACACATTAACGGCAAACCAATGATACAGCATGTGTGTGAACGTGCGGCACTCGCTAAAGGGTTAGATAATATCTACGTTGCTACTGATGATGTTCGCATAAAAGACACGGTTGAGTCTTTTGGTGGTCAAGTAGTCATGACCAGCTCTGATGCGGCTTCTGGTACTGATCGCATCAATGAGGCCATTGATATACTTGGATTGGACGACAGTGATTTAGTGATTAATGTACAAGGGGATCAACCGTTAATTGACCCTATTTCAATTGAACAAATGATCAGCTTATTTGAACGCCACCCAGGCGAATTCGAAATGGCGACATTAGGTTATAAAATTGATAAAGACAAAGATATTGATGACCCTATGCAAGTAAAAGTGGTTTTTGATAACGAGTTTAATGCCCTGTACTTTTCACGTTCTCGTATTCCTTTTTGCCGTGATAATGACAGTGAGGATTACGCGGTATACAAGCATATCGGCATTTATGCTTACACCAGTAAATTTGTTAAAGCGTTTGCTAAATTGCCCCTCGGTCGCTTAGAGAACCTTGAAAAACTTGAACAGTTACGAGCCCTTGAATATGGCCATAAGATAAAAATCGCCATCAGCGCTTTCAACTCACCAGAAGTTGATACCCCTGAAGATATCCGTAAATGTGAACAACGCTTAGCTGTTGATTAATCAGCAACTTAATGGTCAAAACACCAGTTAAGGATTATCATGAACGATTTAGAAGTTTGGCTTATTATCATTTTAGTCGTCGGTATTATTGCCAGTAATTTAGCGGTATTAAAATATAGCGCTAAGTTTAAAATGCCGCAGTTTGGTGAGCCAAAAACTAAAACTGATAAAGCTGCAGAAGACGAATCAGTAAAAGATCTTAATACCGACCAAGCGCCAACGGATAAGGGTGATAACGACAAGTAACTCAAGTAATTCAAGTAACTACCGGCTTAAATACCTTATGATGCATCAGGTATGACTCATAGGCTTCAGCCCTGGTAAATTAGCCTGACTTGATCGAAAAAAATAAAAAAAGCGAATGACACTGTTTATTTGCAGTAGTCATTCGCTTTTTGTAGTTTTCTCTAAATTTATACAAACTATGCCAGTTGAATTAGAGCAGTAGCTTGGCTCAGTTTTAACAGGTTTTGAGTGTCTATTTAGGATTTTGAAACAGACGAAGTCTCTTTATCTAAAGCTAAACTGTTGTTTTGATTACTACTGTTAGGCCAAGCATTAATCACCGCTTTTACCAGTGACGCTAATGGAATTGCAAAGAATACCCCCCACACGCCCCATAAGCCGCCAAAAACCAACACCGCGGCAATAATCATCACTGGGTGTAAATCCACTGCATCAGAAAATAATATTGGCACCAACACATTACCATCAAGGGCTTGGATTATCCCGTAGCCAATCATCACATAACCAAATTCAGGGCTTACGCCCCACTGCACAAAGGCCACTAACGCTATGGGTAATGTCACCAGTGTCGCGCCAACATAGGGGATCAATACGGATAAACCCGTTAACACCCCTAACAATGCTGAGTAACGCAGTCCCATAATGGCAAAAAATACGTAGCTCACAGTACCAATGATGACAATCTCAATCACTTTTCCGCGAATGTAATTGAAAATTTGTTGGTCCATTTCAAACCAAACTTTACGAGCTAAATCACGATTATTAGGAAAAAAACGTTTACTGCTTTTCAGTAACTGATCTTTATCTTTTAAGAAGAAAAACACCAATAACGGCACTAGAATCACGTATACCATCAATACCAGTAGCGAGGCAGAGTAACCTAAAAGTTGTTTGCCTATATCAAATAAATGCTGGGTATCAACTAACTTTTTAAGCTCTATTACCATGGCATCAATTTGTTCAATGCTGACATATTGTGGGTAATCAACCGTTAATGCCTTAAGTGACTGCATCCCGGTATCGATCATTATCGGTAAGTCCGTAGCTAAGGCAACTCCTTGACGCCATAAGCTAGGGATAAGCCCAAATGCGACTAATACCATAAGGCCGACAAATAACACTAAGATCAGTGAGGCGCCGACTGTGCGATTAATACCAAATTTCGCTATTTGCGCCACAGGCCATTCAAGTAAAAAAGCTAAAATGAGTGCTACAAACAATGGCGCAAGTAAGCCACCAGCAAAATAAATTAATAGCCCGATCCCCAATAAAATAAATAATAATGTAATTGCATGTGGATCACTAAAGCGCGCTTTATACCAATCACCTAAAAATGAAAGCATTTTGTTCCTTAAACAGTGTCACAGAAGACTGAGTCATATTAAGAGTTAACTAATCTTAAGTCAGCCTAATTATTCAGTTAAATTGTTACCTTTCGTAACCATAAAAGACAGAGAGTTAGGGCTTTCATCAGTTATTTTGAGCTGATAACCCATTTTTTTTAAAAACTGCGGAACATCTCGACGTGAACCAGAGTCAGAGATACTGAAAGATAGCGATTCACCGAGCTTGAGCTTCTTCAATGCCAACTTGATTTGTACCAAAGGATACGGGCATTGATATGCAGTTAAATCAATTAATTTCATTATAAATTTGCTTAAAAAATTCTCTAGCCATTATCCTAGCAAGGATAGTAAAGTACAAGTAATTCGCTTTAGCTTAAATTGCTTTCCACCCTATTTAAATAATTATAATAAAGGTTACATTTGCGCAAATTATCGTTTACCCAATTCTCAAAAAGTGTTGTAACAACTGCAGTTGCCTTAATGCTAACCGCTGGTGTGGCAAAAAGCTTTGCCAGTAACAATCTTCCCGATCTTGGTACTGCCGCAGTCAATACCTTTAGTTTAGAAAAAGAAATGGTATATGGCGATGCCTATATGCGGGTCATTCGTTCATCAGCACCTATTGTTAGTGATCCTGTGCTGAATCAATATATGTCAGAACTTGGCAATAAACTGGTTGCCCACGCCACTGGAGTAAAAACACCCTTTTACTTTTTCTTATTAAAAAATGATGAAATTAACGCCTTTGCTTTTTTCGGGGGCCATGTAGGCGTACATACAGGCTTATTTCTTAATGCCGACACAGAAAGCGAATTAGCCTCTGTACTTGCCCATGAAATTACTCACGTAACGCAACGTCATTTAGCCCGTTCGTTAGAAGCACAAGAAAAAAGTTCTACTGCTACTATTGTGGGGATGTTAGGGGCGATTTTATTAACCATTGCTGCGCCACAAGCAGGTATGGCAGCGTTAGCTACAACCCAAGCGTTATCTACACAATCACGCATTAACTACACACGTTTACATGAAAGAGAAGCTGATAGAATTGGCATGCAAACGCTCGCAGCTGCGGGATTTGACCCCAATGGCGCCGCCGATTTTTTCTCTAAGCTTGCTATACGCTATCGCTTTACTACTACGCCACCGCAAATGCTACTGACTCACCCATTACCCGAGTCACGTATTACCGATGCCCGTAACCGCGCAACCCAGTTTCCTCATCGATATATCCCTGATCAGTTAAACTACCAACTTGCTAAAGCGCGTATTCAAGTGCGCTTTTCAAGTTACAGTGAACAAGCGGCATTATCTATGTTTGAGCAGCAACTAAAAAAAGAAAGCTATAGCTTTAAAAGTGCTGCACTTTATGGGAAAGCATTGGCTCTATTTAGAGCGAAACGCTTTACTGAAGCAGAAGATATTATCGATGACTTGTTAGCAAATAAGCCAAACAATCTGTTTTATATTGATACTAAAACTGATTTGTTAGTTCAAAAGAAAGATTTTGACGGCGCCATTGAGATGTTATTGCATCACAATAAGCTTAAACCTATGTCGCAAGTAATTTCAGCTAACCTTGCCAACGTGTATGTGGAAGCTGAACAACCCGAAAAAGCCATTCCGCTATTAGAAGATCTTATATTTCTAGATAAGCAAAATATATTGCCTTATCAAATTTTAACTCAGGCCTATCGCAAAATGGGTAATAAGGCACTTGAATATTATACTAATGCTGAAGTCATGGCCTTAGCGGCCAATTATGATGGCGCGATTGATCAACTTAACTATGCCTATCGCCACTCAGAAGGCCAATCGTTACAAGTTGCCAGAATTGAGGCGAGGATCCGCCAATTTAGACAAGCTAAACGTGAGCTTGACGCTCTCAAATAATTACCGCTAAGCAATGGTGAGTTAAGTTATCAGATAGCTAACCATTGCTTAGATTTTTTGTTAATATGCCCCAAAATATAAAAAAGAAGCAATCTAATGACAACTGTTACCCTTTATCATAACCCTCGCTGTTCAAAAAGCCGCCAAACCCTTGCGTTACTAGAAGCGCAAAATGTTCAAATAAACATTGTTGAATATTTAAAAAACGTTCCTTCTAGCGACGAAATTAGCGCTATTTTAGCCATGTTAGCAATCAGTCCAAGAGAGCTAATGCGCACTAAAGAAACCGAATACAAAGAACAAAACCTTACGGATGTTAATTTAACCGATGAGCAATTAATCAACGCCATGATTAACACCCCTAAATTAATTGAGCGCCCTATTGCTATTGCAAACGGCAAAGCTGCAGTAGGTCGACCACCTGAAAATGTGTTAGCCATTTTGTGAGAATAACCATGACAACACATACCTTATTTCAACTATGCCGTGTGGGCTATGTCTCATTATTAATGTTGCTTACTGGCTGGTTTATCCAGCAAGGCATGACAGGTGAATATTCATTAGCCTTTAATTTGTTATGGATAGCCCCTTTGTTACTGCCCATTAAAGGGATATTAACGGGTAAGCCATACACTTATGCCTGGGCAAGTTTCATTTTATGCTTATACCTTTTACATGGACTAACCCTGCTGTATGTCACAGAAGATGCATTATATTTTGCGCTTATTGAATCTGTACTTATTAGCGCACTGTTAGTCGCTTTTCCTTTTTATGCCCGCCTACGTGGTAGAGAACTAGGCTTAGGTTTAAAGAAAAAGTCCAAAGACCAATAATATAAGCTTGCTACTTATAAACTAAATTACTTAAGCGCCTTTGGGCGCTTTTTTATTTAAAAACAGCAAATCACTTCGCCATAACCAAGCACCTAGTAAGTGACAAGTAGATAAAAAGATAAGTAAGTAACAAGTAAAGAAAAGGTTACCAAATAGTTTCACCATTCTTTTTGCAAGCAAGACTCCATGCTATATTGATTTTTGATAACATTTTTAGATTAAAATGCAAAAGCAACGGAGATTGTGTATGAAAAATAACATGGCTATTACAGCTATACTCGCCTCAGTGACTTTTCTGTCAGCCTGTGGCGGTAGCTCTGACTCATCTTCGCCAGGAGCCCCTGAAACCACATTGCCCATCAATGTCTGCGAAACCAGCTCCGGTTTAACAACCGTTAATAATGGCACAGAATTGAATTTTAATGTTGAACAGCAATATTACGTCAATCAATCCGCCAGTATTACTGTTGGGGTCAGTAACCAAAACAGCAACGACTACCAGTTTAACTGGCAACAAACTGCAGGACCTGCATTAGATATCAGCTCAGAAAACAGCCCAGTGCTGGCATTTTATATTCCTGAAGCTGCAGACTATAGCTTCACTGTCGAGGCAACCAGTGGCCAAATTTCTTACAGCGACAAAATTTCCATCAGTGCTGCGCAAATGTCGCAACAGTTAAATGTCTATAGCGATCATCAAGTTGTTGCAGGTAATGATGTCAGCCTGCGCCTTGGTCAGATCAACAACCAAGTGCCATCTAACATACAATGGTGTTATTTTTCAGACCAACAAATTAGCCTTGATTTAACCAATGCAGAAAGGCCACTATTTACCGCACCAGATAATATTGCAGAAGATACCTTTGTTGGCCTTAAAGTGACCGCAGACTTTGCCGGTGAAACCTTAACCGATGAAGTCTTTGTATTAGTGACGAAACAAAACGCCATCACATCGCCCTACTTTGATAGCCCCATCGCTAAAACCTATGCCTATAACAGTGCATCACCTTATGCAATTAACGCGCAGCGGTGTGTTTACTCTAACCAGTTAAACCAAACGTGTGAGCTCAATGACTTGCCGTTAATTGGTCAGCAATTAGATTCAGAAACCATTGCTGATGTCATGGATAGAGTGGTTGTTTCCCATGACTGGATGGGCCGAAACTTTGAGCAATTTTTAACTGAAGCGGATCCTAACAGTGATTTTATCAAGTTATTACAATCAGTAAGCGCAGTTGTCATTAGCTATGATATTAGACCATCATTTTACTGGGTGGCTACGGGCGCTATTTACCTCGACCCTGAGTATTTATGGTTAAGCCCGACGGAAAGAGACACCATCAATGAAGCACCTGATTATCGTAGTGACTTTGGTAACGATTTAAAATTTATTATGCCGTGGCGTTATGTGAAAAATAATGACTATGTATCTATCAGTTATGATCGGGCAATCCGTCAATCGCGCACTATTGCAGATCTTACACCGCGCTTAGCCAGTTTGATGTATCACGAATTAGCTCACGCTAATGACTTTTTCACGCGTTCGACCCATAGCCAGTTACAAGGCCCGACTTTAATTGATGACTTCTATCGTAGAGCAAATAGCAATTCACTGGTATCTGATCAATTGCAGAATATTGAGCCATTAACCAGCGCTGAAATGTATGGTTTAGCCGCCGTCAGCTTTTTAGGTGAAACCGCTGACGCAACTCAAAAAGCCTATGTACCTAGTGATGTCACTAGCTTCTTTTTGACCGATTATGCTAATGATTTTTATAACTACTCGTCGACTCGTGAAGACGCCGCAATGTTGTTTGAAGAAGCCTTTATGAGTCATCGTTATCAAATTCAAAGGGATGTGGCAGTCACAGATACCGATAACTTAATCGTAGATTGGGGGCAGCGAGGCCGCATTGGCGCAGACGAACTCTCAACCCGAGCTGCATTTGTTATTAATCAAATGATGCCTGAAGTAGATGGTGAATCGTTATTAAATGGCTTACCTGCGCCAATAAACATGATTGCCGGCCAAGATTGGTTTGATAATGTCGATATATCACCCAGCCTGTCAAGAAACATGTCTAGAGCCAGCACAATGTCAAACATCAGTTCAGACGCTAACGCTGTGACATCAGATAATAGGCCTGCAATACAAGTGGGTCGTGAGCACAGAGATATGCCTATACCCTCGCGTTAACCAAATCAGAAATTAACCAATTTTTTGTGACTACCAATAAAAAACCACCTTAATCGGTGGTTTTTTATTTTAGATTGTAAGCTTTCATAAAAGCGTAAAACTCAATTATAAAAAATTGTCACTTACAATCGCAGCATTTCTTTAATGAAAGGAATCGTCAATTTACGTTGATGCACCATAGAAGCTTTATCTAGCTTATCAAGCACATCGAATAAGGTACGTAAGTCTCGAGCCATGCGAGTTAACAGAAAGCGCCCCACCTCATCAGAAAGCTGCAAACCACGCATCGCTGCACGCCGCTGTAATGCCACTAACTTTTCTTCGTCTGCCATGGGTTGTAATTGATATATCAAGCCCCACTGCATCCGTGAAATTAAATCAGGTAATGCAAAACCAGCTTCAGTTGGTGATGAGGTGCCACTTACAATCAAGCGACAATCTTGCTGCTCTTCAATACGATTGTATAAATGGAACAGCGCCTCTTCCCATATTGGGTGTCCTGCAATGGCATCAATATCATCGATACAAATTAGTTGTAACGACTCAATACCTTCAAATAGCTCAGGAGAAATACTGGCATGAATGCCAAGTGGGATATATAAAGTACGGCGCTCTAAATCGTTCGCGTGCGCACAAGCTGCGTGCATTAAGTGAGTACGGCCAGATTTTACCGGACCATATAAATACAAACTAGAAGCAAGGCTGCCTTCAGCGGCAGCCTGTAGCTTTTGGATTAACTCATCGTTACCTACTGCAGGGTAATAACTCTGAAATGTTTCATCATCAGGTAAATAAACTGGTAACGATAATTGTTTTGGTGAGTTTTGGGTCACTCAAAAATTCTCTAATAATTAATACAAGCGACAGTTAGTATAACACACTCAATCTAATGCCATTGATAGATTAATGACACTGTTGTTTCAGAATCTAGATTAGGATCAACATTATTGATACTGTTTTCTTGCCCAGCGTTTAAATTGGGTGGAACCACTGTGTTAACAGTATCAATTTGCGTCAGTCTTTTATTAATACTCAGTAATTTTTCTAAATCGCTGGCATCACCAAATAACGATAAGTTGTAAGTAACGGTATCAGCTTTAAACTGGCTTAAACTCACCGACTTAATCGCACTTAATTGGGTTAAGTAAGCTTCAATGTCAACTAATTGCGCCATAGTTTGAACCCCTACTAAGGTTAACTTAGTTTGGGCGCTGTTTCCTGAGTCAGCGAAGGCATATTGGCTAACAAAATATCCCGCTAACCTTGATAAGATTTCATCTGTTGCTTGCTCGTAATCCGCGACTTCTGCTTGGTGGTTAATTAAAGGCTGCATAACACCGCTAGCATTGCCTTTATCAAATAAAGCTACATTAAAGCGCACAAAACCGCCCACTTGATCAATATCGGCCATGGCAAAATAGTCCGCTTGGTAGCGTTTTGATGCATTGGCAACCACATCGGCAAACATGCCTCGTACATCAGAGACATTAACTTGCATCACATCGTCTAAATCCATCACAGGTAACAGGATTGGAATGCCTTTATTATTGGCATCTAAATCGATTTGCGTTCTAATATCAGATTCAGCTGCATCCGCTAAAATAGCTCTATCGCCAGCATTTTCGATAGACATCCATAACAAAGTTGATGGGCGTTGGCGGCCCCACACTGGTAATTCTGCTTCACGAAGGACCGAAATAATACGTTTATGATCAAAGTTTGCCTTTAACACTAACTCATCATCCACTTGGCTGTAGCCGTATTGAGTCAGTAAGGATTCAGGCTTGTTAATATGACTTTTAATCAATGGGTGTTCAAGCACTGAAGTTAAGCCCGAATTCTTTATAAATACAGTGGATAGCGCTTGTTTTAAGGCAACTTGTCGTTCATTTGTGGCTCGAGAAGTTACCACAACATCAGCTTCATCGAGTAAAGCGATTTCAGCAGCAATAACAGCAAAGCTGTTTAGGGCAAACACACAACCAATAACAATGAACTGAATTAAAAGTTTTAACATGGCAAAGTAAACGCAATCTAAGAAAAGTGTTCGAAGTGTAGCATATTAATTTTACTTCTAAAATTACATTACAGTGCTGTAATTTGCAGCAAAAGGCTGTTAAAGATGATCTAAAATACAGACATTATTAGCAATTTCACTTATCTTAAATTCGAAACTCTCATTTATAATAAACATAGGATTTATATGAAACGCTTGTTCATACCCTTACAGGGCGCACAAATGCTGTTTGTTGCATTTGGTGCCTTAGTATTAATGCCATTGTTAAGTGGGCTTGATACAAGTGTCGCCCTATTCACTGCCGGATTTGGCACATTGTTATTTCAAATCATCACTAAGCGCCAAGTGCCTATTTTTTTAGCCTCATCATTCGCGTTTATAGCGCCAATTATGTATGGGGTACAAACATGGGGCATTCCCGCCACAATGGGTGGACTCATGGTGGCAGGTTTCGTTTATGTGCTGTTAGGTTTGATGGTCAAGGTCAAAGGGAGTGGCTTTATTCATAAGCTTTTACCTCCGGTTGTTGTTGGGCCTGTCATTATCATTATCGGTTTGGGCCTTGCGCCTATGGCCGTTAACATGGCGCTGGGTAAAACAGGTGACGGTAGTAGCGTTATTGTAGAACAAGAAATTGCACTATTTATCGCGCTAATGTCATTAGCGACCACTGTGTTAATTGCCGTTTTTGCCAAAGGTGTGCTTAAGCTAATGCCGATCCTTGCCGGTATTTTGGTGGGTTACGGCTTTAGCTTGGCGTTCGGTATTGTTGATTTTAGTCCAGTTGCGCAGGCAAGTTGGCTTTCTGTTCCCAAATTTGTTGCCCCTGAATTTCACTGGCAAGCGATACTGTTTATGATCCCCGTAGCCATAGCGCCAGCCGTTGAGCATATTGGCGACTTATTAGCGATTTCAAATGTGACAGGTAAGGATTACTTTAAAAAGCCTGGGCTACACCGTACGTTAACGGGTGATGGCGTGGCCACCATTGCGGCCTCAGCACTAGGCGGACCACCAAACACTACCTACAGTGAAGTCACTGGCGCAGTAACACTGACAAAAAACTTTGACCCGCGAATAATGACTTGGACTGCTATCACGGCGATCACGTTAGCGTTTATTGGTAAATTAGGCGCATTGATGCAAACAATTCCGTTACCCGTTATGGGCGGCATTATGTGTTTATTGTTTGGCTCCATCGCCGCAGTTGGCTTAAATACCTTAATTAGAAATCAGGTAGATTTAAATGAGCCACGTAATCTCAGCATTGTTGGGGTGACTTTAGTGTTCGGTATTGGGGGAATGGCTTTTGGTATTGGTGAGTTTAGCCTGACAGGCATTAGCCTATGTGGCTTAGTGGCGATTGTAATGAATTTAGTCTTACCTATGCCAAAAGAGCCTCAAGCCGATTAAGTTTTAATTCCATATTACTATTGTAGGCAACAAATTATAGGCAATAAAAAACCCTTAATTTAAGCAAATTAAGGGTTTTTACTTTAAAAGTTCATCTATTTTGCGTTTAAGCTTTGAAAAATTCGAAGCTAACGCTTACAGGCGCAACAAAAAATGACTTATTCAGCGTCTTCTTCAGTGCGGAACTTATCAGCTGTTGCGGTGATCATTGGCTGTAACTCACCTTTTTGGTACATCTCAGTGATGATATCGCAACCACCGATAAGCTCACCTTCAATCCACAACTGTGGGAATGTCGGCCAATTAGCGAATTTTGGTAATTCAGCACGGATATCTGGATGCTGTAAAATGTCTACGAAAGCAAACTGCTCACCACAGTTGATCATCACTTGCGCGACTTGAGATGAAAAACCACAGCTTGGTAATTTTGGAGAGCCTTTCATATAAACAATGATAGGGTTTTCACTAATTTGCTGCTTAATTTTGTCTACTGTTTCCATTTTTATTCCTAAGTGCTACTTAATAATCTAAGGCTATTGTACGCCAGCTTTCATCATAACAAAATCCCACAGTTTGTAGGGTTTTGTTAGAAAATGATTTTTTCGATTGACTGTATCGACATATTTCATCAAACAATGATTCACATCACAAAAATTTTAAGTACAATGTCAGGGTGAGCATGTCATACCAAAAGGTATATAAAACGATAACCTAAGTCCATGGAGAGATACTAATGGCTTTCGAATTACCAGCATTACCATATGCTAAGAACGCACTTGTACCACATATTTCTGAAGAAACTATCGAATTCCATTACGGTAAGCATCACAACACTTATGTTGTTAAGCTTAATGGTCTTGTTGCAGGTACTGAATTTGAAAACAAAACCTTAGAAGAAGTTGTAAAAACTTCAACTGGTGGCGTATTCAACAATGCAGCTCAGATTTGGAACCACACTTTTTACTGGAACTGTCTAGCGCCTAATGCTGGCGGTGCTCCAACGGGTGCTATCGCTGAAGCAATTAATGCAGCTTTCGGCTCATTTGAAGAATTCAAAGCGAAATTTACTGATTCTGCAGTAAACAACTTTGGTAGTGCTTGGACTTGGTTAGTTAAAAATGCTGACGGTTCTGTGGCTATTGTTAACACAAGCAATGCTGCGACTCCTTTAACTGACGAGTCAGTAACACCATTGATGACTGTTGATGTTTGGGAACACGCTTATTACATCGATTACCGTAACGTTCGCCCTAACTACCTAGCTGCTTTCTGGGAATTAGTTAACTGGGAATTCGTTAACGCAAACTTCGCTGGCTAAATGCTAACAAGTTTACAATGAGATGAATAAAAGGAGCTAATTAGCTCCTTTTTTATTGGTTCATGTTTAGTGTTTCTGTTTTATCGTTACTGCTCAAACCGACCAACTACATTTGCAACAGTTGCATTTGCAACGTTTTATCTTTGTTTTTATTAGAATTTTTTACAATTCCCTATTCGCTAATCTCAAATCCCTGACCTAGACTTTATCTAACGGCCATTAAAAAGCACTACTATTTTGTTTAAATTAAAATCGGCTTAACACCATAAATGCGCTGTCACTCAAGTACTTTCACCTTAGTTTAAAGGGGTTTCTTATGGGCATATTCGAACATTACCAACAACGTTATGAGCAAAAACTAGACGAAGAATACTCACTGCAGCAGTTTCTTGAAATCTGTAAGGAAGACAGAAGTGCTTATGTGTCGGCGGCCGAACGGATGTTAATGGCCATCGGTGAATCTAAAACCATCGATACTTCAAAAGATCCTAAACTCAGTAGAATTTTTTCAAATAGATTAATTTCTTACTATCCAAGCTTTACTGATTTTTATGGCATGGAAGAGTCCATTGAACAAATTGTCTCTTACCTTAAACATTCTGCCCAAGGTCTAGAGGAATCAAAACAAATCCTCTATCTGTTAGGACCAGTAGGTGGTGGTAAATCATCATTAGCAGAAAAACTCAAAGCCTTAATGCAAAAGGTGCCTATTTACATCTTAAGTGCCAATGGCGTTCGCAGCCCCGTTAACGATCACCCTTTATGCTTATTTGATCCCGATGAAGATGCTGAGCTGCTTACTAACGAGTATGCGATTCCACCACGTTATATTAAAACCATCATGTCACCATGGGCAGTAAAACGTTTACATGAATTTGGTGGGGACATTAGTAAATTTAAAGTAGTTAAGGTTTACCCTTCGATCTTAGATCAAACCGCTATCGCTAAAACCGAACCCGGTGATGAGAATAACCAAGATATTTCAGCATTGGTGGGTAAAGTTGATATTCGTCAGTTAGAGCATTTTTCACAAGATGACGCTGACGCTTATGCCTACTCGGGCGCATTATGCCGTGCGAACCAAGGGGTGATGGAGTTTGTGGAAATGTTTAAGGCTCCAATTAAGGTGTTGCATCCACTGCTTACAGCCACACAAGAAGGTAATTACAACGGTACAGAGGGCTTATCTGCCTTGCCATATAACGGTATGATCTTAGCTCACTCCAATGAGTCTGAGTGGACCACTTTTAGAAATAATAAAAACAATGAGGCATTTTTAGACCGAGTTTACATCGTAAAAGTGCCCTACTGTTTACGGGTCTCTGAAGAGATAGAAATTTATCAAAAATTACTGTCAAACTCAGAACTATCCAAAGCGCCTTGTGCCCCTGGCACCCTAGAAACTTTAGCTCAGTTCAGTATTCTGTCACGCTTAAAAGTACCTGAGAACTCATCTATTTACTCAAAAATGCGCGTCTACAATGGTGAAACGTTAAAAGATACTGACCCTAAAGCCAAGTCGTACCAAGAGTATCGTGATTATGCCGGTGTCGATGAAGGAATGCAGGGGTTATCAACTCGTTTTGCATTCAAGATATTATCTAGAGTGTTTAACTTTGACGATACTGAAATTGCTGCAAACCCAGTACATCTATTTTATGTACTTGAAAAGCAAATCGAACAGGAACAATTCCCTGCAGAGTTAAGTGAAAAGTACCTCGAGTTTTTAAAAGGTTATCTCATTCCTAAGTATGTTGAGTTTATCGGTAAAGAAATCCAAACCGCATACTTAGAGTCTTATTCAGAATATGGTCAGAACATCTTTGATAGATACGTCACTTATGCAGACTTTTGGATTCAAGATCAGGAGTTTAGAGATCCAGAAACTGGCCAATTATTTGACCGCTCAGCGCTAAATGCTGAATTAGAAAAAATCGAAAAACCAGCTGGTATCAGTAACCCTAAGGATTTTCGTAATGAGATCGTCAACTTTGTATTACGTGCTAGAGCCAATAATGACGGTAATAATCCACTGTGGACCAGTTACGAAAAGCTCAGAGTGGTGATTGAGAAAAAAATGTTCTCCAATACCGAAGATTTATTACCGGTTATTTCTTTTAACGCGAAAACCTCAGCAGATGATCAACGTAAACACGATGACTTTATCAATCGCATGATGGAAAAAGGCTATACCCAAAAACAAGTCAGATTACTTTCAGAGTGGTACTTGAGGGTACGTAAATCGTCATAAGTATTGCTAACTTTGCCCTTACCTTTATGCGCTAAAAACCGTTAAGGGCAAAGTCCATTAGGAGTTGTGTATGGCAAATTTTATTGATAGACGCCTCAATGCAAAAGGTAAAAGTACCGTCAACAGGCAACGTTTTATTGAACGCTACAAAAAGCAAATCAAAAAATCAGTCAGTGAAGCCGTAACCAGAAGAAGTGTTACAGATATCGATAAAGGCGAGAAAATCAGTATCCCAACACGTGACATCAGCGAACCGACATTTCATCAAGGACAAGGCGGTGTGAGAGAGCGTGTCCACCCAGGTAACGATCAGTTTAATAAAGGTGATCAAATTGAGCGCCCCAAAGGCGGCGCAGCCGGACAAGGTAGTGGCGAAGGTGAAGCCTCTAATAGCGGCGAAGGTAAAGATGAATTCTTGTTTGAAATCTCAAATGATGAATATTTAGAGCTGTTATTTGAAGATTTAGCGTTACCGGATTTACAGCAAACTAACGCCAAGCAAATGGTTGAGTTTGAAACATACCGCGCTGGTTACACTAATGTCGGCGTACCAGCCAATATCAATATTGTCCGTTCACTGCGATCTTCATTGGCTAGACGCATTGCCATGACTGCAGGTAAAAAGAAATTACTCGCCGAGCTTATTAAGCAGCTTCACGAGCTTGAAAATACCCCCGGCACCCAAGCTGAGTTGATCATGGATTTAAAACAGCAAATTGAAGATCTTAAAAAGCGTATCGATAGCGTGCCTTTTATAGACAGTTTCGATTTACGTTTTAATAATTTTTCCAAACGTGAAAAACCATCTAGCCAAGCAGTCATGTTTTGCCTAATGGATGTTTCAGGTTCAATGGATCAAGCCACCAAAGATATGGCAAAACGATTTTATATTTTACTGTATTTATTTTTAACCCAGACCTATAAAAATCTTGAAGTGGTCTACATCCGGCATCACACCCAAGCAAAAGAAGTAGACGAACATGAATTTTTCTACTCACAAGAAACAGGCGGTACCATTGTTTCTAGTGCCTTAAATTTAATGCATGAAATTCAGCAAAAACGTTACCCTGCTGATGAGTGGAATATTTATGCCGCACAAGCCTCTGATGGCGATAATTGGGCTGATGACTCACCAGCTTGTAGGCAACTCCTTGCTGAGAAAATATTACCGGTATCTCGCTATTTTAGTTACATCGAAATAACCCGTAGAGCGCATCAAACGCTTTGGCGTGAATATGAAACCTTACAAGCACAATTTGGCAATATCGCCGTACAACACATCAAAGAAGTAGACGATATTTATCCAGTGTTCCGTGAATTATTCAAAAAGCAGCCTAGCTAAGGAGTCACAATGACAAAACCGACTACTGACGACAAAAGTGCTGGCATTGAAGAGCTACAAAACACGGCACAATCAGCCAATATTGCCGAAAAATCACAGCCTAAAGCCCATGGTAAACAGCCTTTAGATGATGGCCCTGATTGGACCTTTGACCTACTCGAAACCTACATGGCAGAAATTGAAAAAGTAGCGGCTTTTTACAAATTAGAAAGTTATCCCAATCAAATTGAAGTGATCACCGCAGAACAAATGATGGATGCCTATGCAGGTATCGGTATGCCTATTGGTTACACCCATTGGTCATTTGGCAAACGTTTTATTGAAACGGAGCAAGGTTACCGTCGGGGTCAAATGGGATTAGCCTACGAAATTGTGATTAATTCCGATCCGTGTATTGCTTATCTAATGGAAGAAAATACCATTACCATGCAAGCCCTTGTGATGGCTCACGCCTGTTTTGGCCATAATAGTTTCTTTAAAAATAATTACTTATTTAAAACATGGACCGATGCTAGCTCGATTATTGATTACTTGGTGTTTGCTAAAAACTACATCCGAGAATGCGAATTAACTTACGGTGTTGAGCAAGTTGAGCTAACCCTCGACTCTTGTCACGCATTAATGAATTATGGTGTTGACCGTTATAAACGCCCTGCTGAAATATCGTTTAAAGAAGAAAAAATGCGCCAAAAAGACCGTGAGAGTTACTTACAGAGTCAGGTTAACGACCTGTGGCGAACCGTACCAGTTAACCCTGATAACATAAAACCGGAAAATGAAATTAAATTTCCTGAAGAACCACAGGAAAATATCTTATATTTTATCGAAAAGAACGCCCCATTACTTGAACCTTGGCAACGTGAAATCGTTCGAATTGTGCGGAAAATGGCGCAATATTTTTATCCGCAAAAACAAACCCAAGTAATGAACGAAGGTTGGGCCACCTTTTGGCATTACACCATTTTGAATCATATGTTTGATCAAGGCACTGTGACAGATAGATTTATGTTGGAGTTTCTACAAAGTCATACTGCTGTGGTCGCTCAGCCAGCTTACAATAGCCCACATTATAGTGGCATAAACCCCTATGCTTTGGGCTTTAACATGTTTGTTGATATCAGGCGTATATGTGAGCACCCTACTGAAGAAGACAAACGTTGGTTTCCTGAGATAGCCGGAAGCGACTGGTTAACGACGGTTACATTTGCAATGGAAAACTTTAAAGACGAAAGCTTTATAAGCCAATACCTGTCGCCAAAAGTTATGCGAGATTTTAAGCTCTTTAGTGTGTTAGATGATGATAGTTGTAACCGTTTATCTATTTCAGCTATTCATGATGATAGTGGTTACCACTTAATCAGAGAAAAATTATCACAGCAATATAACTTGTCAAATCTAGAGCCAAATATCCAAGTGCAACAAGTAAAAGTTAATGGTGATCGATCATTAACATTACGCTACATCCCCAATAAACGTATTCCACTGAGCCACAGCCACGAAGAAGTGCTAAAGCATTTACACCGTTTATGGGGCTTTGATGTCAGCATTGAGCAACTTGAAGAGTCTGGTAATGTAACTAAGTTGTCGCAATGCCCCCCAGCTAAAGCAGAAACTAAGATGACTACCATGTAATCACTGCTATTGAGTTCCATTAAACTTAAGCCATAAAAAAACCAACCTCGCGGTTGGTTTTTTACTGTATTAATTAGCTATTATTTATTACTGATAGCAATCTCTGCAGGCATATCATCACGCAACTTTTGCCACATAACGCCGCTGTTAATGCCATTTGATTTCATCAACCCATTAACGTCATTGTATTTGTGCTCAATGGCTAAAACTTCAAGCTTTTTGTAAAAATCTAGTGAGATCGCTCGCGCCTCTTCACTCGAGAAATAATAGCGACCTACTCTGCTATATAATCCCTTGAAACCATTAAGAATAAGAACATAGAGCGGGTTTCCTGAAGAAAACGCTAACGCATGATGTAATTCATAATCATAATCAGCATAAGCTTCAGCAGTGTCTTCTAACTGATGAATTTTTGCTAATACCGCTTGAGCTTTTTCTGGGTTATTTCTAATGGCGCCGCGAAAATAAATAATACTCACATTGGCTCGCGCTGAAAGCAGCTGATCAACCAATAACGGGAATCCCTCAGGGTTTAAATCAGCAATAGTTTCTAAAATATTTAAGCCAGAGGTTTCCCAAAAATTATTCACTTGGGTTGGTTTGCCATGTTGAATTTTGAGCCAACCATCACGCGCTAATCGTTGTAACACTTCTCTTAATGTTGTTCTTGTTACGCCAATTAATTCTGATAGTTCACGCTCTGCGGGTAATATCGACCCCGGTGGAAACTTATTTTCCCAGATGGAACGCACAATCCATTTTTCTGCAAAACTTGCAGGACCCTTTGCATTGATAATTGTCAACTTTAACATCCCGTGGTTAACCAATAGACAGATCATACCAGAGGAAATATAAATACACACCATACATAGCAGTTAAAGCCTAGATCTAACCTTGTTACCGGTTACTTTTTCACCAATCGCAGATAAGTTTGTGACGTAGCAGTTATATTCGTTGGCTATTTGTCGAATGATAGATTTTCTTGGATTACAATCAATGAAGTTTGCGCTAAAATACCGCGTCAAACAAAAGGATGTAAGTTAGCGATACAGCTAACGAATTTTGAAACTAACAAATATAATGCGTTTAAATGACTGATAAAAAAGGCTATGACGAAAAATTGTTTACTGAGCAAGATAGTTTAGAAACAATGTAATTCGTCTTATTCAAAGTCAGCTGTAAATACGTCGCTCTATTTGTCACGAAATTCCTTCCAGTAAATTTCACTATCACAAAATCACAACTGGAGAGGCTATTATGCCGTCAACTGCTGGTAATGCATTTTTTCATAACTTCTTGGGTAATTCACCAAGATGGTATAAATATGCAATATTGTTGTTCCTCGTTATAAATCCATTATTATTTTTCTATGTCAGCCCATTCATCGCAGGTTGGGTACTGGTAGTAGAATTTATTTTTACCCTTGCAATGGCACTAAAATGCTATCCATTACAGCCTGGCGGCTTACTCGCCATACAAGCTGTAATTATAGGCATGACCTCCCCCACACAAGTTCTACATGAAATAGAAGCTAACCTAGAAGTATTATTATTATTAATCTTCATGGTTGCTGGTATTTACTTCATGAAGCAATTGCTACTTTTTGTATTCACTAAAATGATCACTAAAGTACGTTCAAAAATTGTTGTTTCATTGATGTTTTGTACCGCTTCTGCTTTTCTGTCGGCCTTTTTAGATGCCCTAACAGTTATCGCGGTTATCATCGCTGTAGCCGTTGGTTTCTACTCGATTTATCACAAGGTGGCATCAGGTAAAGACTTTAGTTCAGATCATGACCACACTAAAGAAGATCGTGAACAGTTATGCGATGAAGAGTTAGAGGCTTTTCGTGGTTTCTTAAGAAACTTACTAATGCACTCTGGTGTAGGTACTGCTCTTGGCGGTGTTTGTACTATGGTCGGTGAACCACAAAACTTAATCATTGCAGCCCAAGCTCATTGGCAATTTGGTGAATTCTTTATTCGTATGTCACCTGTTACCATGCCAGTATTAATCGCGGGTGTAGCCACTTGCTTCATTGTTGAAAAATTTAAATGGTTTGGCTATGGCGCACAACTGCCAGATGCGGTTCATAAAATTTTAAGCGATTATGCTGCCTATGAAGATGCAAACAGAACCACTGCCGATAAGATGAAACTGGTTGTTCAGGCTCTTGTAGGTATTTGGTTGGTCGTAGGTTTAGCCTTCCATTTAGCCTCTGTTGGTTTGATTGGTTTATCCGTTATCATCTTAACCACGGCATTTAATGGCGTGACAGATGAACATGCGATTGGTAAAGCATTTGAAGAGGCCTTACCTTTCACAGCCTTACTTGCGGTATTTTTTGCCGTGGTTGGTGTGATTATTGATCAACATTTATTCGCCCCTGTTATTCAATGGGCACTAAGCTTTGAAGGTAACGCCCAGTTAGTGGTGTTCTATATTGCTAATGGCTTATTGTCGATGGTGAGCGATAACGTGTTTGTGGGTACTGTCTATATTAATGAAGTAAAAGCAGCATTAATCAGTGGCCAAATCACCCGTGACCAATTTGATTTATTAGCTGTGGCGATTAACACAGGTACTAACCTGCCTTCTGTTGCGACCCCTAACGGTCAAGCTGCATTCTTATTCTTACTGACCTCTGCTTTAGCACCATTAGTAAGACTGTCCTATGGCCGTATGGTTTGGATGGCACTGCCTTATACGATTGTACTGTCAATTGTCGGTGTTGTTACTATTGAATCTGGCTTCTTAACCGATATGACCCAGTATTTTTATGATAGTCACATCATTATTCATCATACTGCGAAAGACGTTATTGGCGCTGCAAGCGGGCATTAATGTTTAATAATTTGAACATTATCAATTAAGCACCCTCTAATGAGGGTGCTTTTTTATATCCCGTTGAGTTTTCATACTAATAATAAATATAAGATCGAAAGGAGTTTGATTTGAATCGTTTACAGAGTTTCACTCGTTCACGTAGCGCTTGGTTAATATTACTTATGTCAGCAATTGGCCTAGAGGCTGCTGCGCTATTTTTCCAATACGTGATGAATTTAGCCCCATGTGTCATGTGCATTTATGTCAGAGTGGCGGTTTTAGGATTAATTATTGCCGCTATGGTGGGGCTGATAGCACCAAAATTCTGGTTAACCAGAATAATAGCTATCGGAGCTTGGGGAGTCAGTGCTGCCTGGGGATTAAAGTTATCACTTGAACTTAATAAACTACAGGTCGACCCATCGCCTTTCTCCACCTGCTCATTTTTCCCTGAATTTCCAACATGGATGCCACTGGATAAATGGCTCCCAGCAGTGTTTTCCCCTACTGGCATGTGCAGTGACTCGCCTTGGACATTCTTATCAGTAAGCATGGCGCAATGGATGGTTGTCACTTTTATCGTTTATTTAGTCGTACTGGCAGTAATAATCATTCCTGCAGTAAAACCAGCTAAATAAAAAATGACTATTCAACGTCTTTTAATGGCCAAAGTACGATATAGTCTTCTAGCTCACGTACTTTGGTTTCATTAATGGTTTTACCCTTCACCGATATGCCAGCTTCATGCATGGCCTCTTTAGAACCTGTCAGTAAAGGATGCCAGCTGGGAAGCGTTTTGCCTTGGTATAAACGCTTATAAGCACAAGAATCTGGTAGCCATGTTAATTCAGCTACATTATCTGCATTAATGGCCGTACAAGCTGGAACATATTTGAAGCGTTCAGGATAACGTCGACAACCGCCAGATTCATCATCTAACAAATGACAAGCTGCATTGGTGTAATACAACTCTTCTGTTTCATCATCGATTAATTTGTTTAAGCAGCATTTTCCACAACCATCGCACAGTGATTCCCACTGCACGATACTCATTTCTTCGAGTTTTTTTTCATTCCAAAAAGACATAGTTCAATAGTAATAAAATAACATTGCCGCTATTGTACCACTAATTGATTGGCGGATTTTTGATTCGTTCAGAAAGGTAAGTCACAGTTAATAAAAAATGTTCGCTGTTAGACCATTTTTGAAGCAGTTTGAAATTATTATACACCAGATATTGGCGACCTTTTTCACCGTCAGGCATTAACAAAGCAACTTGCATATCATCACGCTTGGGCAAATCATTACCGTTATAGCGACGTACACCAAGCGCTTGCCATTCATTAAACGTTTTAGCATTGTCTATACCGGTATCTTCCACGGCTAATGCTTCAATTGAGCTAACTTGACGCCCCCAGGTTTCATCATTACGCCAACCGGATGCCTGCAGCATTGATGCTGCAGTTACAAAGGCATCGTACTGATTATTCCAAATATCTTTATTGCCATCACCATTACCATCTTGCGAAAAAGCTAAGTACTGTGACGGCATTAATTGTAGGTGGCCCATAGCGCCAGTTGATGAACCGATTAATTGCTCGTATTGAACATCATTAGATTCAATGATGCGTAAAGCAGCAATAAATTCATCAATGTAAAATTGCTCACGATTGCCAGAATAAGCATTGGATGCGGTGACAGATAAAATCGGAAAATTACCTTGTTGCTCACCAAACTCTGAGGTTAATCCCCATAGCGCAACTAAAAAACGTGGCTGAACACCATAACGATCGCCAATAGCAACGATAGCGTCTTGTTGCTCTTTGAGCATAGCTCTTGCGGTAACGACGGTTATTTCAGGTACATTTTTAGGTATGTAACTTTCTAGATTCAAACTGGTTTCAGAGCCCTTTACTGTGGCTCTTTTAAACACTTTGATTTTTGAGAAATGTTCATCGATCGTGTTTGAGGAAATACCCGCAGCGATAGCTTTATCTTTAAGTGAGTCTAAATAATCATCAAAACTAATATCTTGCTGCGCAAAAACCAAATTCACAGCCAATAAATAAACTATTACAGATGAAATGATCTTCCAAATCATAAATTGTCCTAAATTAACTCAGCATTGCTATTCTTATTTTTATTAACTAAACGTTAACACGTTTTAGCAGGCACCGGAATAGTAAAATATATAATTATATCATAAACAAACTATAACTATTTTAAAAAATATCGCTAGTCATTTAAACCTAAACTTCTACGATGCTCTGCCAGTAAATTAACAACAGGGGGCGGTATTTGTAAATAGTAGCCTTTGTCAGCAAGCTCAGCTTTTACTTTTTCAATGTCGGCCATGGCAAGTTCAGTTCTTTTTAATAAAGGCACCATCATCACCAGTTTTGGGACGCCAAACATTTTCATTAAAGCCTCAGGAACGGCATCGAAATTGTCACGCTTCTCGACAAATAAATAGGTATCAACTTTTCGACTACTTTTATATACAGTACAAATCATCTTGGGGTTAAATTCCTCTGTTTCTTGCTTGATAGTAAACAACGCACACTATAACATGGACAATGATTAAATTAATTGTAATTCAGTTCTTAGACTGACATTTTTTGGAGAGTAAAGCCTGGATGGCCACACAAAGTCTCGAGTTAAAAGCTACCTCTTTCACGCTTTCAGTACTCCATATCAACACCCATGATTTCAACGCTATTGCAGCTGACTTAGAAAGTAAATTATCCCAAGCGCCACAGTTTTTTATTGGTGCACCGTTAATCTTAAATTTAAGTGCAATTGAGCAAGAAAACATTAATTTAGCCGCATTAAAACAACTTCTTACTGATAACCAACTCATTATAGTGGGTGTAACATCAGCAAATGAAAGCATTAGTAGCCAAGCCAAACTATTAGGCCTTGCAGTGGTTAAATCAGGCAAACAAGCTAAAAGTATGCCTGCGCCATTAAAAGAAACCAAAATAGTTAAGCAAAATATCCGTTCAGGACAACAAATTTACGCAAAAAATGCTGATTTAGTCATTTTTGGTGCGGTTGGCAATGGCGCAGAAGTCATTGCAGATGGTAGCATTCATATATACGGTGCATTACGTGGCAAAGCAATGGCCGGGGCGTCTGGCGATGTTAATAGTATTATTATTGCCAATGCATTAGACCCCGAACTCGTTTCTATTGCTGGGCAGTATTGGTTAGCTGAGCATTTGCAACAAAACTGCAGTGACCAACGCGGCTGCATTCGCTTAAATGGCGAAACACTCATGGTTGAATCATTGCCACAGTAAGTGGCAACTTAAAAGGATATATAACAACATGGCACAGATTATTGTTGTCACATCAGGAAAAGGCGGTGTTGGTAAAACAACCTCAAGCGCAGCAATAGCGACTGGCTTAGCCTTGAAAGGAAAGAAAACAGTCGTCATTGATTTTGATATCGGTTTACGAAACCTCGATTTAATTATGGGTTGTGAGCGACGAGTCGTTTACGACTTTGTCAATGTTATCAATGGTGAAGCCAATCTTAATCAAGCATTAATCAAAGATAAGCGTTGTGACAAACTGTTTATTTTACCCGCGTCACAAACACGTGATAAAGATGCCCTGACTAAAGAAGGCGTTGGCGGTGTATTAGAAGAGCTAAGCAAAGATTTCGATTATATTGTTTGTGACTCACCGGCAGGAATCGAGCAAGGCGCAATGATGGCATTGTATTTTGCTGATATTGCTATTGTTACCACCAACCCAGAAGTCAGTTCAGTACGAGATTCTGACCGTATTTTGGGAATGTTGCAAAGCCGTTCACGTCGAGCTGAACAAAATTTAGAACCTATTCAAGAGTTTCTATTACTAACACGTTATTCTCCTGCTAGAGTTAAAACAGGTGAAATGCTCAGTGTTGAAGATGTGAATGAGATTTTGGCAATTAAATTACTTGGGGTCATTCCTGAGTCACAAGCAGTGCTAAAAGCTTCAAACTCTGGTGTGCCAGTAATTATCGATGACGAAAGTGATGCAGGTCTTGCTTATGCTGATACTGTACAACGTTTACTTGGTGAAGAAGTACCATTTAGATTTCTGACAGAAGAGAAAAAAGGATTCCTAAAAAGGATATTTGGTAGCTAACTATGTCTATACTCGACTACTTTAAAAGTAACAAAAAAACCAACACAGCGGTCACAGCTAAAGAGCGTTTACAAATTATTGTTGCGCACCAACGTGGTGAACGTGACGCGCCAGATTATTTTCCGAAAATGAAACAAGAGATCCTTGAAGTCATTAGAAAATATGTACATATCTCTGAAGATCAGGTATCGGTTCAATTAGAACAAAATGATGAAAACCTATCTGTATTAGAACTAAATGTGACCTTACCTGAAGGTAAATAAGCCTGAGTTTGTACCTGAGCTTGTAAAAAATACTCTCTAGTCACAGAGCGTAAAGAAAAGCCAAGAGTTTACTCTTGGCTTTTTTGTAGCAGCAATTTTTACACTTGATGTGTCTATTTAGCTAAACTTGATTGCAACTAGGGCATCTTTTACTAGCTTGGCGCGCCAGCCTTTTAATAACAATGGTTTTTCTGCAGGTTGCTTATTGTACAACCACATTAAAAACTCATGAATTAAACGTTTAGAACCGATAAACTCAATAGCAACGTCATGTTGCTCAGCCACCTGAATAAGAATATTTTTCACTTCTTTAAATGAGGCTTTGTAACCATTTTTCAGAGCGATTACATCTACTGCTTCAGGCAGATTGTTTAAGTCAGCAGTTTGTAACACTTTAATCAGTTCTTTACCGTGAAAGCGTTTTTCATGCTCTGTTAGATCATTTAGCTGATTAAGCTCAATCACTGTCTTAGGTTGTTTTTTAGCTAATGCAATTAAGGCATGATCTTTAATGATAAACCCAAGGGCTGAGTCTTTTTTCAACGCTTTTTGTAAGCGCCAAGTAGCTAATACTTTTAAGTAAGCGAGCTGCTGTGGAAATAGTTGAAACGCATTTTTCACTTTTAAATAAGCAAGCTCTTCATCAGGCGGAGTTAAACGCCCTTCTGTCATGCGCTCACCTTCTTCAAGTAGCCAATCCATACGGTTAGATTGTTGTATTTTCGCTAACAATTGCGGGTAAAGCTTGTAAAGGTAAAACACATCATTTGCAGCGTATTGCAGTTGTGCATCAGTCAGTGGACGTTTCATCCAGTCGGTGCGTGATTCACCTTTATCTATTTCGATATCTAAAAAGGTATTAACCAGTTTCGCGTAACCTAAACCATGCCCTAGGCCTGTAAAGGTCGCTGCAATTTGACTATCAAATAAGGGACTTGGCTGACATTGACCATAGCGCGCGAACACTTCTAAGTCTTCACTGCATGAATGAACAAGTTTAGTGATCTTCGTATCTGACAATAACTGCCAAAATGCTGATAAATCAGCTAAGGCAACGGGATCAATCAACGCTAGCGTCTTACCATCATAGGCTTGAATAAGCCCTAACTTTGCGTAATAAGTTCGTGTTCTAACAAATTCGGTATCAAGCACAAGTAATTCACTTTGCTGATACTGTGCTACTAATTTCGCTAAACTTTCTGGGTCGCTGATATATTCAAACGATAACAAAATACGCTCCAATTTTATCTTTTTAACCAATATAAAGCTAATAAAAAGCCGGCTATTGCCGGCTTTACTTTACGCTGATTTAACTTCGTCTCGAAGTTCTCGTCGTAAAATCTTACCTACATTGGATTTGGGTAACTCATCTCTGAATTCTACCAGTTTTGGTACCTTATATCCTGTTAAATGTTGGCGACAATGCTTAATGAGATCGCGTTCAGTCACAGTGTTATCTTTTGCAACGACAAAAATCTTAACTAATTCCCCGCTTGCATCATTTGGAACACCAACAGCAGCAACTTCAACCACTTTTGGGTGCAATGCCACCACGTCTTCCACTTCGTTAGGGAAAACATTAAAGCCAGAAACTAAAATCATGTCTTTTTTACGGTCAACAATAAAAAAGAAGCCTTGCTCATCCATGTAACCAATATCACCCGTGGCTAACCAACCATCTTTATCAATCACTTTGGCAGTTTCTTCTGGGCGTTGCCAGTAGCCTTTCATTACCTGAGGGCCTTTAGCAAATAACTCACCTGTTTCACCTTGGGCTAATACCTTACCGTCATCATCTCGGACTTGAATGAAAGTCGAAGGAGCAGGAAAACCAATTGAGCCATTGTAACCTTCGAGGTTATAAGGACAACAGGTCACTAGTGGTGATGCCTCGGTTAAACCATAACCTTCTAACAGGCGCGTTTTGGTAATGGCCTGCCATTTATCAGCCACCGCTTTTTGTACCGCCATGCCACCGCCAATTGAGAACTTTAAGCGGCTAAAATCTAAATTTTTAAAATCTTCGTTATTCACTAAGGCATTAAATAAGGTATTAACCCCAGTTAAGGCTGTGAATGGATATTTCTTAAGTTCACCAATAAATGCTGGCAAATCTCTTGGGTTAGTAATAAGTAAGTTTTTACTGCCCTTGTGTAAAAACAATAGGCAATTAACAGTTAATGCAAATATGTGATAAAGCGGTAAAGCGGTAACCACAAACTCTGAGCCATTTTTTAAGGCTGGCGAATAGGCACCATTAGCTTGCAAGACATTACTGACCACATTGCCGTGAGTTAGCATTGCGCCTTTAGAAACACCTGTGGTACCACCGGTGTACTGTAAAAATGATAAGTCATCAGTGGTTATCTCAGGCTTGATATATTGTAAACGGCGACCTTTGGTAAGCGACTGTCTGAAAGATAATGCATGTGGCAAATCATATTTAGGCACCATCTTTTTGATATATTTAACAATAAAGTTAACTAGGGTGCGTTTAGGTGCACTAAGCTGATCACCAAGCCCGGTGATAATCACAGATTCTACCGGTGTTTCTGCAACGACTTCTTCAAGGGTGCGGGCAAAATTAGATACCACCACAATAGCCTTAGCGCCAGAGTCGACTAACTGATGTTTAAGTTCTCTTGGGGTATAAAGTGGATTGACGTTTACCACTACCATCCCTGCACGTAAAATACCAAACAGTGCAATAGGGTATTGCAACAGGTTTGGCATCATTAACGCGACTCTATCGCCTTTTTCAAGCTTGAGTTCGTTTTGTAAATAGGCAGCAAATGCACGACTTCTTTCTTCTAACTTACGATAGGTTAATGTCGCCCCCATGTTGATAAAAGCAGGCTGATCAGCATATTTAGACACTGCTGTTTCAAACATGTCTACCAAAGAGGTAAATTGTTCAGAGTCAATTTCTGCTGGTACATTTTCTGGTAAATTATTAATCCAAGGATGGTCCACAATTTTCTCCTATTTAATTAGCCCATTGCTATGAAGGAGCCCTTCAATATTGGCAAGGTCTAAAAATCACTGCTCTTTAAAACTAGCGTAAAATTTTATTATTGTTAGTCGCAGCAAAGTTGTTTGCGTTAATTTTTATTGTTTAGCCATAAAATCATACGGCCGTTTAAATTCGGACCATAATCACATAAATGAAATAAAAATCCTAGTGATTTCACCACAACAAGATACTAACTTAGAATAAAAGTTCTAATTTTATCGGACACAAGCTTTGCACTACCCATATGTAGGTGGTGATCACCTTCAATTTGTATATGGGATAGGCGACTAAACCATGATAATGCTTGAGGTAAAGCTAATTTTAACTGCTTAAAGCCCTGCTCGCCTAATATTAATAAACACTGGGTATCGCTCATGCTCATTAATGCGTCAACCTGTTCAAAGGTTAAACGATAAGGTGAGTCTAGCTTAAGGCGGGGATCACTTTTCCAACATAATTGCTGATGTTTAATTTCAACATTACGTTTAATGATTAACTCACACCATACTTTATCAAGGCCAGTTAACTGATGACGGGCATTAACCGCCCTGTCGAGGGTAAAGCTTTGCTTAACTATTGCTATGTTTGCCATCGATGATTTAGCGCCATTAAAACGATTATGCTGTTGAAAGCTATTAATCAACCGCTTTTGGGCATGGGTTGGCTTTTCATATAACGGTGCTAATGCTTCAATCAAAATGAGCTTATCGACTTTGTGTGCAAAGCAAGCATTATAAGCCGCAGCAATAATACCACCTAAAGAGTGTCCAATGATGTTGAGGGGGGATGAAGGGCTTATTTGATTGATTAATTCATCCAAGTCATAAATATAATCAAGCCAATGAAGTGGATAACTACCAGGTCTATGTTGTGAATTACCGTGACCTGGCCAATCAATAGCGAGTAGTTGAAATTGGCTTAATATACCCTGAGTATGTAACGCTTTAGCTAAAGGTTCAAAGCTATCAGCATTATCTAACCAGCCATGTAAAGCCAATAAAATAGGCTTATTTTTACAGCCATAGCGTTTGGCGCTTAAACGAATATGAGCCAATTGAAAATCGACTTCTTCAACTGGCAGCGATTGTTCAATTGACTCATTCATAAGCACGTAATTGACTCTTTTTATCTGAATGTCTAACTTAAGATTACTTAGCTTTTTTGATGAATTTTAGCGTCATGCGATCGCTTTCACCAATAGCAAGATACTTGTCTTTATCTTGCTCTTTTAATGCTAAACGCGGTGGTAAAGTCCAAACCCCTTTCTCATAATCTTTGGTGTCTTTAGGGTTAGCATTAATTTCAGAGGTTGCCGCTAGCGTGAAACCCACTTTTTCAGCTAGAGTAATCATTTCAGCTTGATCCATATAACCGCTTTCAAATGACATTCCAGGGTTTGATCTGTGTTCTACTACACCAAACACACCACCCTCTTTTAACACTTTATAAGATGCAGTGAAGGCATTTTCTAATTGCGCTTGCCCAGCCCAATTATGTAGGTTTCTGAAAGTCAGTACATAATCAACACTGTTATCATCCCCTAAAGCTAATGATGCTGGCGGCTGGAATGTAACTGTTGAAGCATTGCCTAATACCGCTTTGTTTTCAGCAAGCCAAGCTTCAAACTTTTTACCGGCTTTAGCGTAATACTGGGTTCTTTTAGTGTCTTCTTTTGGGTTGGTCTCAAAAATCGCACCAATATAATGGCCTTTATCAGCTAGGTATGGTGCTAAAATTTGCGCATACCAGCCACCGCCAGGCCATAATTCAATCACGGTATCATCAGGTTGAATACCTAAAAATGTTAAAGTTTCTGATGGGTTACGGTATTTATCCCGTGCGCTACTTTTCTCGGTTCTGAAATCACTGGCGACGGCTGCAGCCAGTTGCGGGTTAACCTTAACAGCCTGTGTATTTTCAGCCATGCCATGGTTATGAGCTATTGCTGTGTTAGTGACAGCAGACAAGCCTAAAACGCTAAGCCCAATAGCGGTAGATAATAATAACGTACGTTTCATTGTCTTCTCCCTGAAGAAATTGTCTCGAAAATATCAGCAACTGGTACGGCAAAGGTTGCTAAGTCGATCACTTTAGCCGATTGGCAGCTTTTTGTCGTCAACTCTTTTCCAACACATCCATAACATAAAACAACTGAATATCAGCCACATAATCACCCATATCCATGCAGGAATCCAAGTCAGTTGCGACAGTTTAGCTGCATCCCCTTGGCCTACGACTCGAAATAGTACCGTAGGGCTCGCCATGGCATTTAAGACAATCATCAATCCCATGACCCTTAATAGGCTATTAAGTAAAGCATTATGATCAAATTTAAGAGGTAATAAGAATACCACCGCAAGTGAAATTAATATGCCGATGGTGAGTAGATCCCGTGCCCACAGGATTAATGAACCAATAACGGTTATTCCTAAAATGCCTAAGGTAAAGCGGATCCCTGCACGCCAAGTGGCTAGCAAGAAAATCATATAGCCCCACAAGGCAGCACCGGGGTAGCCAGAAAAAGTAATCAATGGCGCAAAACCGCCTTGAGTAAAACAAAGGCCTGCACCATTGGGAAACAACTGGATTTTAGTGACTATGCCGCCAGATAAGATGGCTGCTATGCCATGAGATATTTCATGGAAATAACTTTCAAACCATTTGAATGGAATACTAATGAAAGGCAGTTTGGTAATTAAAAAGGCAAATAATAGTTCGAGAAAAAAGCGACCTTTTGAAGGGATAGCGGATAACTTGTTAGGTCGCGCATCATGCATATAAATCTATTCCTACCATTTGTTGAATATGTTCTCGTTGCGCAGAATGTTGGTTTATTAAATATTCTTGTATCGCACCAGCACTGGCCAATGTCTGACAATGGTCTTTGAATGGCTTATCTCTTGTCGCTGACGCCATGTCATTGTCGTATTGCAATTTAGCATCAAGCTTGGAATCAAATTCTGCGCTAGTTAGCGCCGGTAACTGTTTGCTGTCATCTTTAACGGCATCAAGCGTATCTGTTTGATTAGTTAGTTGAGTTTGATTTTGTAATGCAGAAAGCTTAACAACAGCGTTAGTTGAGATAGCTGAAACGTTTTTATGCCCATTAATATTGCTGGGATTATAGGAGGATAAAGGCTGAACTGAAGTATGTAAAAAAGCATTCATTGTTATCACTCCTATTATAAAAAGCCATTATGGCGCATTTGACAATGGCAACCCAATCGGCCTTATCTGTTACATCAGTGATAGCTGACAATAGCTCCCTATCACTGCTGTAAACTCATGGTGTTATTTATTCACGACCAGGTAATTTTTTCCAGGTGACTTTGTCACGTAAATACACAGGTGCAAGTTCATCCACTGAGGTCGCAAGTCCTTGCTCATGAGCTTTTATAACTAACTTAATCATAGCTGATGCGTCGGGTAATGTTATCTGGGTCGCCTGTTTTTTCGCTACATCATTTAATAAATCTGGATAGGCTACAAAACCAGTGCCACAAATATGCATTGGCTTTTGCTTATCTAAAATAACGTCAACTGAATCAGGGCTAGAAACATGCTCAGCCCCCACTAGCGTTGCAATGCCGTCGACATTAATAAATTGTCCCCAATAAATTTCACTCATACGGGCATCAATGGCACAAAATATCTGTTCAGCTTGTTCGGTTTCGATGGCCATTTGCGCCATTGCAGCCAAGGTTGATACTCCAATCACGGGAATATCATGACCAAGCGCGAGGCCTTGAGTCATACTGGTACAAATACGAATACCGGTAAAGCTGCCAGGTCCACGACCATAGGCTATTAAATTTACATTTGAAATTTTAATGCCGGCTTCGGTTAGCACCTCATCAACCATAGGTAATATACGTTGGCTATGCTCTCTTGGTGCATCAAACACGCGATTATACTGTTTGTTGTCATGTAACAAAGCCGCTGAACAAGATTCAGTGCAAGTATCTAATGCGAGAATCGTTAAATCTGTATGAAGTTGAGTCATGTAAAAACGTGTTTACCTTACCATTAACTATGGAAAAAATGCTGGGCTAACTAATGCTGAGTATGGTGATTTAGCTAAATAACCTAAAGCCTGCAAGGCATTGTATCGGCACTGAGTCAGCTAAATCATCAACTGCAGTATAATAACTTATGGGATGCTTTTTAAAAAGCTTAACGCTTTATCTAAATCTCGGGTGCGATGCATTGGCGGTAACGAGTTAATAAAAGCTTCACCATAAGCTTTGTTTACGATGCGATTGTCGCACAATATTAACACCCCGCGATCTTTCTCATCTCGAATTAACCGTCCTACGCCCTGCTTTAAACTGATCACCGCTTGGGGCAAAGATATACTGGCAAAGGGATCTTTATTACTGCGTTCAGCATTAGCTGCACGGGCGCGGTACAAGGTATCATCAGGTGAAACAAACGGCAGCTTATCAATAATCACACAGCTAAGTAGCCGCCCTCTTACATCGACACCTTCCCAAAAACTGCTGGTGCCAAGTAATACCCCATTACCGAGTTGCCTGAACTTGTTTAACAGACTTTGTTTACTGGCTGAGCCTTGCACTAACAAGGGGTATTGCACTCGCCTTTGTAATGCGATAGCCACTTGCTGCAACATCTGGTGACTGGTAAATAAAATAAACGTTCGCCCTTGGGCCGCATTAATGGCTTGAATACAAACATCCACCAGCTGATTAACATTAGCTGCAGACTGGCCTGATTTCGCTAAATGGCGCGGCACGCAAAACATGGCTTGATTGGGGTAATCAAATGGGCTATCTAAAATCATTTGCTTGGCTTTCGATAAACCCATTTCATCGGCAAAATGCGTTAACTGGCGATTAACCTGCAAGGTCGCCGAGGTAAAGATCCACTGGGTTTGCTTATCAAATAATTGCTGACATTGTTTAGCAATATTAATCGGCGAGATCCGTAGCATAGTATGCAGCCCGCTGGGCTCAACACTATAAGCTGCATTACTGTCATTGCATTCAAAGTAACTATAAAGATTAGCCACCAGTGTCGATAACTTCACTACAATGTCATCTAAAGATTCACTTCGTCCGACGTGTTCGGTAATAACCTGTGTTAATAAATTGAATTCTTTCAACAATTCCCAAGATGAACTCGCAAGTGATTTATTGGAAATAACCTGTCGCCAGTCAGAAACATCAGCATCAATCAAATCATTTTGCCACGAAGCCAATTTGATTAAACAACGTTGACTTAATTGCTCAAGCTGAATGGTATCGCGCAGCTCGTTGCGATAGACCTCAATGATACGATGAAGTAATCTGTCTAGCTCTCTGGTTGGAATTTGTTGGCCGAAATAATTAATACAAACATCAGGCACCAAATGTGCCTCATCAAAAACGACCACATCAGCATCGGGCAATAACTCGGCAAAGCCAGTGTCTTTTAATAAACGATCGGCAAAAAACAAGTGATGATTCACCACCACAACTTTGGCATCTTGTGCTTTTATTTTGGCTTTACGATTGAAACAATCATCATAAAAACTGCAACGTTTACCGGTACAAGTTTCTTTGGTGCTGGTTACTGTGGCAATGGTGGCTGAGTTTTCAGCCACAGCGGTCAAGTTACCAATATCACCATCTTTGGTCACACTGGCCCATTGATTAATTTTAATGAGTTCATCAACCACTTTCGGTGGCATCTGGCTAATATGTTGTAAGTTTTTGTCCAATTTTAATTGGCATAAGTAATTACTACGGCCTTTTAATAAGGCGGTTTTGGGCGCTACTGAAAACATCTTCAGTAATAAAGGTAAGTCTTTAAAAAATAACTGCTCTTGAAGGTTTTTACTGCCAGTGCTGATGATAATTTGTTTGCCACTTAATAACGCCGGGATCAGATAGGCGTATGTTTTACCCACCCCAGTACCAGCCTCAAGGATCACATTATGCTTTTGATCTATAGCATCGCTCACCGCCAGCGCCATATCGTATTGGCTTTGTCTTGGGCGATAGGAATGGATCCCTCTCGCTAATGCGCCAGTTGGCGAAAAAGCCAGTTGTACTTCTTTTTGTAATCGAGTGGTCACATTTGACTCTTTCAGCATTGATAGTAAGCAACTTATATGTGGCTTATTATCTATTTTAATCGCTTGGGTAACAATCTTTGCCTATCAATTTATCAATTTAAAGTTGCTATTCGAACAGTAATCTAGGCTCACTATTTTACAGCCCTTTTTAAATATCGATAAAATCCTTAACTTTACATAAACTAATGTTTATCATTAACTTGTATATACAAACTGGACAAATAAACGCCTAAAAACCATGTAATCATCAGCCTGATATAAGATATATTTTTTATTTCAAAAAAATACAAAATATGTGTTTATTCTGTATTGCAAACAAACTTAAAAGCGGTTAACGTGTTTGTACACAAATTACAGTCTGTCGCAAAATAGGTTGTAAAAAAATTACATACGTTAATTTAAAGAGAATTTATTATGTTCATCCGAATCAATACAAATCATCATCATCACCATATGCGGTAGCCTTCGGATGCTAACTGCCGAAGGACTATTTCCTTCAGGCGGTGGACAAAATACCCAAACCCCTGAAAGAAATTTCAGGGGTTTTTTAGTTTTAGGTTTTAAATATTTGTTTTTTATATCAATTTTATTAGAGGCTTCATTATGAGCGAAAATAACAGACTACGTATCGCAATCCAAAAATCTGGCCGACTTTCAAAAGAGTCTCAAAAGCTATTAAAAAGCTGTGGCGTTAAATTCAATGTTAATGAGCAGCGCTTGATTGTGCACGCTGACAACATGCCAATCGATTTATTGCGGGTACGTGATGATGATATTCCGGGTCTAGTTATGGATGGTGTGGTTGATTTAGGGATTATTGGCGAGAATGTTCTAGAAGAAGAACAAATAGAGCGTCAATCACTGGATAAACCATCAGATTGCGTTAAATTACGCGAACTTGATTTTGGTGCTTGTCGTTTATCACTGGCGGTGCCTAATGAATTTAGCTACCAAGATGCCACTTCTTTAGAAGGTTTACGTATTGCCACTTCTTATCCCAACCTGCTACGTCGTTATATGCAAGAAAAAGGCATTAATTACAGTGACTGTATGCTTAAAGGTTCAGTTGAAGTCGCACCACGTGCAGGCCTTTCTGACGGGATCTGTGACTTGGTTTCAACTGGTGCCACCCTTGAAGCCAACGGCTTATACGAAACTGACGTTATCTACCGTTCAATGGCTTGTATTATCCAATCAGCACAAGAGCAAGTGCCTGCTAAACAAGCACTTATCGATAAAATATTATCACGCATGAATGGTGTGGTTCGCGCTCGCGAAAGTAAATACATCCTGCTACACGCGCCAACTGAAACATTAGATCAAATTGTGGCTTTATTACCGGGCGCTGAAAACCCAACTGTGCTGCCATTAAACGATGATAGCAATCGAGTTGCTGTTCACGCTGTCAGCACTGAAGATTTATTCTGGGACACGATGGAAGAATTAACCGCCTTAGGGGCAAGTTCAATTCTAGTTATGCCAATTGAAAAAATGGCGGGGTAGCCTTTATGGCAAATGTGAAGCAGCAAATGCAAATTCTTCAATGGACCAAGCTTGATGCTAAGGCGCAGCAACAAGCCTTAGCTCGCTCGCCATTAATTGGTGATGATAGTGTTGAGCAAACCGTGCGCGACATAATTAATGCTGTGGTTAAAGACGGCGATCAAGCGTTAACGCTCTTTAATCAAAAGTTTGATGGCGTTGAAGTCGACACCTTAGGGTTAACTGAGCAGCAAGTTAATGCCGCCTGCGCCCGCGTATCTGATGAGGTGAAGCAAGCCATTGCCGTGGCCTCAGAAAATATTGAACGCTTTCATCAGGCACAAACCTTTAGCCCTATTGATGTTGAAACTCAGCCAGGGATCCGCTGCGAGCTTCGCTCTGAAGCTATTGAAAATGTGGGTTTGTATATTCCAGGCGGCAGTGCGCCGTTGATTTCCACTGTAATGATGTTAGCGCTGCCGGCAAAAATTGCTGGATGCCAACAACGGGTTTTAGTTAGCCCGCCACCAATTAATGATGCCATTGTTTACGCAGCAAAAGTATGCGGCATCACTGAGATTTATCAAGTTGGCGGCGCACAAGCAATTGCCGCCCTCGCCTTTGGCACTGAAAGTATTCCTCAAGTAGACAAAATCTTCGGCCCTGGTAATCGCTTTGTGACTGAAGCAAAACGTTTAGTATCCCAAGATGGTCGCTGCAGTGTATCTATTGATATGCCAGCAGGTCCATCAGAGGTATTAGTGATTGCCGACAAAGACGCTGAGCCTGCGTTTGTTGCGGCAGATTTATTATCACAAGCTGAACACGGCCCTGATTCACAAGTTATGTTAGTTACTGAGTCTATGGCGTTAGCTGAAAAAGTTAATATGGCGCTTGAGTCTCAATTAAAGACCTTATCGCGCAGTGATATAGCAGCTCAAGCACTGAGCTGCAGTCGCAGTATTATTGTGAATAATATTGAGCAAGCGGCTTTAGTGTCTAATTTATATGGGCCGGAGCATTTAATCATTCAAACCAACAACCCACGTGCAGTTCTAAAACAAGTTCGCGGCGCAGGTAGCGTGTTTCTGGGTGCTTATACCCCTGAATCTGTTGGTGATTATGCTAGCGGCACTAACCATGTACTGCCGACATACGGTTATAGCCGCTCTGTATCAAGCTTATCCCTTGCAGATTTTAGCCGCCGCTTTACCGTACAAGAACTGAGCGCCCAAGGATTACAAAGCTTGGGTGAGACAGTGATGGTATTGGCTGAAAATGAATTACTCGATGCCCATAAGCAAGCCGTTGCCATACGTTTAAACAGCCTGTGAAATAAAAGTGAAGTGAGATTAGGATGATGACTGATTCGATGAATACTCCAATAGCAGCCAGACTTGCACGACCAGAACTGCTTGAGTTAACGCCTTACGAAAGTGCAAGGCGTATTGGCGGTCAAGGTGATGTATGGATAAACGCTAACGAGTCGCCATTTAACAATAATGAACTTGATAAGCTCAACCGTTACCCTGAATGCCAGCCAGCAAGTTTGATTAATGCTTATGCTGAATACTCAAAAGTGAGCGCAGATAAAATTGTCACTTGCCGCGGGGCTGATGAAGCTATCGAATTATTAATAAGAGCATTTTGTGTTCCTGCGGTTGATAGTATTGCGTGCTTTGGCCCCACTTATGGCATGTATGCCATCAGTGCTAAAACATTCAATATTGGCGTCACCAACTTATCGCTGACCAAAGATTATCAGTTACCTGATGCTTTTGCCCAGCAAGTAGAGAATGCCAAACTGGTGTTTATTTGTAATCCGAATAACCCCACTGGCACCATCATGGATAAAGACACTATTGAAGCCGCTATTGCTGCTATGCCTAATGCTATTGTGGTTATTGATGAAGCCTATATTGAGTTCTCGGCCCAATATTCTGTTGCAGACTTGATTCCTAAGTACCCAAATTTAGTGGTGTTAAGAACATTATCAAAAGCCTTTGCACTGGCTGGCGCACGTTGTGGGTTCTTAATGGCAAATACCGACATCATTGATTTAATCATGCGAGTCATCGCGCCCTATCCGGTGCCTTTACCTGTTCAACAAGTGGCAGAAAAAGCCTTATCCGCAAATGGTATCTCCTTGATGCAACAACAGGTTGAAGCACTAAAAGTGCAAGGTAATAGATTATCCGCAACCTTAACTGAGTTTGGCGCCAAGGTATTACCTGCCAATGGCAATTTCATCTTAGCGGAATTTGAGGATGTAGAACGGGTCGCCGTCGCACTAAAACAAGCGGGCATTGTCGCAAGAGCCTACAAAGACAACAGACTTGCTTCGCGTATTCGTTTTAGTTTTAGCTCACCAGCCGATACCGATAGATTAATCACTATGTTCAGAACGCTAAAAACTCACTCTTAAACTAAATACAAAAAACGCTCAACCCCTATTAAAAATATAATCGCTGGATAAATAGCTACTCATAACGCATTAAATTAAGACGTTAACGTCCTGCGAAACAGAATGATAAAAATTGAAGGAAGTAAGATGAAACAGAAAATACTCTTTATCGACCGAGACGGTACTTTAGTTGAAGAACCAGCAGTAGATAAACAGCTCGATCGTTTAGACAAATTGGTGTTTGAGCCACAGGTTATCCCTTCTCTGCTTAAGCTACAAAAAGCGGGCTATCGCTTAGTCATGGTGTCTAATCAAGATGGTTTAGGCACAGACTCATTTCCACAAGCTGATTTTGATGCACCACATAACATGATGATGGACATTTTTTCGAGCCAAGGGGTGATATTTGATGATGTGGTTATCTGTCCTCATTTTGATGCTGACAATTGCAGTTGTCGTAAACCCAAGCTTGGCTTAGTCAAAGATTACTTAACCCAAGGTAAAGTGGACTTTACGACCTCTGCTGTTATTGGCGATCGCCACACAGATATTGAACTGGCTAATGCCATGGGTATTGCCAGCTTTCAATATCAGCGCGATGGCTTAGATTGGTTAGCTATTACCGATGCACTGCTCAATAAAGGCCGCACATCAGAAGTGGTTAGAACCACCAAAGAAACTGACATTAGAGTCAATGTGAACCTAGATGACACCAGTAAAGGCGTTATCAACACCGGCATTGGCTTTTTTGACCACATGCTTGATCAAATACAAACCCACGGTAATTTCAAAATGGACGTCACTGTTGATGGCGATTTAGAAATTGATGATCACCACAGCGTAGAAGACACCGCCCTTGCCATTGGCGATGCACTGCGCCAAGCATTAGGTGATAAGCGTGGTATAGCCCGTTTTGGTTTCAGTCTGCCTATGGATGAAGCCAGTGGTGAGTGTTTAATGGATATATCAGGTCGTCCTTTTATCAAATTCAATGCTGATTTTGAGCGTGAAATGGTCGGTGAGATGGCCACAGAAATGGTACCTCATTTCTTCCGCTCATTTGCTGATGGCCTTCGATGCACCTTGCATATCAGCACCACGGGCGACAATGATCACCACAAAGTGGAAGCTTTATTTAAAGTGCTGGGCCGCACCCTTCGTCAAGCCGTGAAAGTTGAAGGTGATATTTTGCCATCAAGTAAAGGCGTCCTGTAAGGAGTGAGTATGAATACTGACACTACTGTGATTTTAGACACTGGCTGCGCCAATTTAAGCTCGGTGCGCTTTGCCTTTGAACGCTTAAATGCCGACGTTATCGTGTCACGTGATCATGAGGTTATCAAAGCTGCCACCAGAGTAGTACTGCCTGGCGTAGGAACAGCTGGCGCTGCTATGGATGCCCTCAATAATCGTGATTTAACTGAGGTTATTAAACAGCTCAAGCAACCGGTTATGGGTGTTTGTCTTGGCATGCAAATGATGGCTGACAAGTCTATCGAACACGGTGGCCGCTCAGAAGCAGGCCGCAGTGACAATGATATTACTTGCCTTGGTTTAATCCCAACACAAATTGATCATCTTGATAGTAAAGGACTACCACTACCTCATATGGGCTGGAACCAAATAAGCGTGTCAGATCATCCGCTATTTGAAGGGATAGAAGATGGCAGTTACGTGTACTTTGTCCATAGCTTTAAGGCACCGATAAATAAATACACCATCGCGACATCAGAATACGGTGAAAAGTTTAGCGCCGCCATTGGCAAAGACAATTTCTTTGGGGTCCAGTTTCACCCAGAAAAAAGCGCCAATGTCGGCGCCAAAATATTACAAAATTTCCTAAATATGGGGAAACCAGCATGATCATTCCAGCAATCGATTTAATTGATGGCCAAGTAGTGCGTTTGTACCAAGGTGACTATGCCCAGCAAACCACTTTTAATTTAAGCCCGTTAGCGCAATTGCAATCTTATCAAGACCAAGGCGCAAAGCTATTACACATTGTTGATTTAACTGGTGCGAAAGACCCTGAAAAACGCCAAATAGCACTCATTGGTGAATTAGTAGCGGGCCTGAGCACCGACATACAAGTTGGCGGCGGTATTCGCAGCGAACAGCAAGTTAAAGAGCTGCTTGAGCTAGGAGTTAAACGAGTCGTTATTGGCTCTCTCGCAGTTAAAGAACCAGCATTAGTTAAAAGCTGGTTGCTAAAATACGGTAGCGAAGCCATTTGTTTAGCACTTGATGTCAATATTAACCAGCAAGGCGAGAAAATTGTTGCAGTCTCTGGTTGGCAAACCGGTGGCGGGAAATCACTTGAATCCTTAGTCAGTGAATTTAAAACCGTTGGCCTTAAACATGCTTTAGTCACTGATATTAGCCGTGATGGTACCCTTCAAGGTGCTAACAATGAGCTTTATCAAGAGCTAGCAACCACCTACCCTGACATCAACTGGCAAGCATCAGGTGGCATTGCCTCACTTGATGATGTTGCCGCCGTAAGAGACAGTAACGCCGATGGTATTATCATAGGTAAAGCACTACTTATTCAAAACTTTACCGTTGAGGAGGCAATAACATGTTGGCCAAACGCCTAGTACCTTGCCTTGATGTGCGCGATGGCCAAGTGGTCAAAGGAGTGCAATTTCGTAATCATGAAATTATCGGTGATATTGAGCCCCTTGCTGCGCGTTACGCCCAAGAAGGCGCCGATGAATTAGTCTTTTACGATATTACCGCCAGTGCCCATGAACGGGTCATAGATAAATCCTGGGTTAGCCGGGTTGCTGCGCAAATTGATATTCCGTTTTGCGTCGCTGGCGGCATTAAAACCATTGAGCAAGCTCGGCAAATGCTGGCCTATGGCGCAGATAAAATCTCCATCAACTCGCCAGCGCTTACAGATCCTAGCTTGATATCAAGGCTTCAAGATGAGTTTGGCCGTCAATGTATTGTGATTGGCATTGATTCATTTTATGACGCCGACTCAAACAGCTATAAAGTAAAGCAATTTACTGGTGATGAAGCCGCCACTAAAGACACCCAATGGTACACCCAAGATTGGGTTGAAGAAGTCCAAAAACGCGGCTGTGGTGAAATTGTTTTAAATGTAATGAACCAAGATGGTGTGCGCGGTGGTTACGACATTACACAACTGAGCATCGTCAGAGCCATATGTGATGTACCATTAATAGCATCCGGCGGTGCTGGCAACATGGCACATTTCAAAGAGGTGTTTGAACAAGCGAATGTCGATGCCGCCCTTGCAGCGAGTGTGTTTCATAAAGGCATTATTGATATCAATGAATTAAAACAATACCTAGCCCAGCACAAGATCGCGATCAGGCTATAACTTACAAAACAACAGAGAACACTATGACAACACAAATTACCTTTGATGGCAGTAAGTTAGATTGGGAAAAACAACAAAACTTAATTCCTGCTGTAGTGCAAAACCACCTTACCGGTAAAGTCTTGATGCTAGGTTATATGGACCCAGCAGCACTGGCTAAAACCCTTGAAACAGGCAAAGTCACCTTTTTTAGTCGCTCAAAACAGCGCTTGTGGACAAAAGGTGAAACCTCAGGCAATACCCTAGATTTAGTCGCCATCGATCAAGATTGCGATAAAGACAGCTTGCTTGTGCAAGTCATCCCTAATGGCCCAACTTGTCATACCGGCACAGAAAGCTGCTGGGAAGATGGTAATGCCCATAGCTTTATCGATAACTTAACCAATGTGATTATTTCTCGCAAAGGCCAAAGCGCCGAATCAAGTTATACCGCATCTTTATTTGAGCGTGGCACCAAACGAATTGCCCAAAAAGTCGGTGAAGAAGGTTTAGAAACAGCACTAGCGGCAGCCACTAATGATAAAGAAGAATTGATCAATGAAGCTTCAGATCTAATGTATCACTTAATCGTGTTACTTGAAGATCAAAAGCTATCAATGGCACAGGTTAACCAAAACCTAATGCTGCGTCATCTAAAAAGTAAGTAGTAGATAAGCCACTTTCTATAGCGTGAATTATTTACTGCAGATTAGGCAACAAAAAAGGCACTATTAAGTGCCTTTGTTATTTTTATTGAAAACAGCTAATTACGGCGTTTTCAAATATAGCTGCTAGGCTTGATCAGCCCAAAGTTTTTCATCACCATGCATCTTATAAAGACTTTCAGCACGAGACACTAATAAGTTAGCAAACTTCAATTGAGTTTCATCTCGGGTCACCCCTGACTTATGTAGGTTTTCTGCTTTAAGTTGCCACATCATTGAAAAATGACGAATCGCATCGCGGGCAGTTGCAGCAACTTTAACATCAACATAATCAGACGGTAAATCACCAGACATCACCCAAAATGTTTGCTTAGTTGGCTGCTTGGACTCCATTTTCCAAATCGCTAAATAAGGCACTAAATAACGGCTTTCATCAGCAATGACTTTTGATGGTATTACACCTTTTTCAGCGAGAAATCGGTTCGCTTTTTGAAATTGTGTTTTTACCCATTCCTGTCTTAATTGCTCAGGATCTTGTTGCGCAGTTGTCGGCTCAGCCACTGATTCACTCATACTACCTTCCTATTTTATTGTTATTTGTTGTCATCATTAATTCAACAATTGCACTCATTTTCAGCTCAAAATGTTACGAAACGATTAAAAAGTTTACGTTTACGTAAAGTGGCAAGCAAAATTGCCACGTAGATCACAAAATTAAATGAATCTAACTTTGTTGAGAGTATCGCTAAATGCTATCGTTCTGCAATAAATATCATAAGCCGTCGTTAATCAGCAGTGGTTGACGACTAATAAATCGCACAGCGGAGATCACAAGTGGCTCTATTTAATCATGTCTCGTTTGATGAACACGAACAGGTCGTGTTTTGTAACGACAAAGAAAGTGGCTTAAAAGCAATTATTGCCATTCACAATACTAACCTTGGGCCAGCAGTTGGCGGGTGTCGTATGTGGAACTACGATTCAGATGATGAAGCACTGACTGACGTATTACGTCTTTCACGTGGTATGACTTATAAAAATGCACTTGCTGGATTAACCATGGGTGGCGGTAAGTCAGTGATCCTTGCCGATCCTAAAACTACAGATCGTGAAGCGTTATTCCGCGCTTTTGGCCGCTGTATTCATACACTTGGCGGTAAATATTTTTCAGCGGAAGATGTTGGCGTAACCACAGCCGATATCATGATTGCTCATGAAGAAACCCCATACATGGCAGGCCTTGAAGGTAAAAGTGGTGATCCTTCACCTTATACTGCTTTAGGTACCTACCTTGGCATTAAAGCAGCGGTAAAACACCAACGTGGTCTTGATAGCTTAAAAGGCCTTAAAATTTCAGTTCAAGGTGTGGGTCATGTGGGATATTACTTATGTAAACACCTGCATGAAGAAGGCGCTGAATTAATCGTAACTGATATTCATCAAGCATCACTTGATAAAGTGGCGACTGAATTTGGCGCGACAGTGGTTGCTCCACAAGACATTTATACTCAAGATGTTGATGTGTATGCGCCATGTGCTTTAGGTGCCACTATCAATGACACGACTATCCCGTTATTAAAAGCAACGATTGTTGCAGGTTGTGCCAATAACCAATTAGCAGAAGTACGCCATGGTGAAACATTAAAAGACATGGGAATTTTATACGCCCCTGACTATGTCATTAATGCTGGCGGTATCATTAATGTTTCGTTTGAAAGTGACTATGATGCAGCTAAATCAACTCAAAAAGTTGAAGAAATCTACAACACGCTACTAAAAATATTTAGCCAAGCTGATGCAGAAAACCGCACCACAGGCGATGTTGCTGATGATATGGCACGTGCCATTATCAATGGCGCAAAGTAACTGTTAGCGCAGTTGATTTAATAGCAGCCGATTAAGTAAAAATACTTAAACGCACATTAATTGCTAAAGAGCACCTATTTAAGGTGCTCTTTTTGTTTCCGACTTCTGACGGGTCAATAAATTAACTTTATACCCATCTTGAATCAATTTTAAATTTTTCTTTCAATTCCTGTTTAAACTCAGCTGTTAACTCAGCGATAACTCAGAAATAAGCTTTGAAAGCTTTAAACTGTACACCTCAAAGTAGCTGAATTTAACCTCATAAACTGTATCTTAATTTGATATTTGTTGTCGCTGCAATTGTCTGATATAACTTAATAAAGGAATGGGAGGAAGCGATGAAAACAATTGAACATGTAATGAGTCCTCGAGTTGTCACTGTTGAAATGGATGACAGAATAACTATCGTTAAAAACATTTTTGATAATATGCCATTTCATCATTTAGTGGTGAAGGATGAGCATAATCAAGTTGCAGGTGTTTTATCACGAAAAGATTTATTTAACGCCATAAGTCCCAATTTAGGCACAGCTGCCGAGTTAACCCGCGACATTGATACACTGCAAAAACGAGTTCATCAAGTAATGTCACACCATCCGATCACCATAGGGCCAGAGATAACAATTGAACAAGCCTCACAAATATTACTAACTGCAGGTATAACTTGTTTACCAGTACTTAAAAACCAACAGCTTATTGGAATCGTAAGCTGGCGAGATCTGCTATCTCATTATTGTCATTTAGGCTGCAGCGCCGCTTAAAAAGGCATCTAGTGATTGCAGGTATATCACTCTCCACTTATTCGCCCCTTGAGGTTAAAATCATTGCCAATCTCAAGTGTGGCCCCCTGTATTACGCCGAATATACAAGTATTGTCAGCTTTTGAAATAAAAAATATTTTCCTTATCTCAACAAGTACATAGTCTAAGATTCAAAAATAGTTCATCTGATAAACTGGAAAACGTCATATTTGTCTGCTTATCTTAAGGTAGCTTTAGCAGCCAAGGAGTAGGTCATGACAAGTTTTACATATCAGCTGAATCAAGAGAAAATTGAGTTGCATGCCAGTGACTGGAGTGGTGTTGAGCGAGTATTAGTTAACGACAAAGTGGTTTCAAGCAAAATTAACTTTGGTCAGCGCAGTACTCACCAAATTAAGCTACAAAATGGCAAACCTTGCATGTTGCAGTTGCTTATTGATCCCCAAACTGAACAGCTTACCTGTCGGGTGTACAAGCAAAACGAATTGATTGCCAATTTGAAAGAAGGTAAAACCAAGCTGTTAAGCAGTAAAATTATTTTTGAAGCCAGTGTATTACTCGCCTGTTTAGCAAGCTTAGGGCTTTACTGGATGAGTTAGAGGCTTATTGGCTAGTGTGCCTTTGACTTGTTAAATTAACAAGGCTGCTAAAATCTATCTCTCCACACAATAAAAGCCACTTTAAGTGGCTTTTTGGTTATTTATTCATTCATTGAATACAACATAGGAATAAAGGCCGTAAATGCCCTATTAGCATAATGACAAGCTGTCATTATTGATACAAACCAGCTGCGTGTTTTCATAATTACCGCTACCTGCAGTTACTGTGGTAATGGTTATTTTGCGAAGCGGTTCAGACTCAATAGCCACCGACAATATGGTGCCATCTCGGGCAATAATCAGCCCATCAATAAAATCTCCCACATTTAAGTCAGCATATAATTTAATGCTCATAGTACCAATTGATCGTGGTTCAAGCCGCCCTTCTGCAATCACGACCGTTTGATTATTATCCAGTGGATACGCTTTAATAAAGGTGCCGCTAGTTGAGGTGGATATCTGATAACCATCCTTAGCATAGGAAGGACTAGCAAGGAACAAAAGCACAGCGCTTATTAACATCATTAATTTTAACTTCATCATGTCACCTATATATCAGTCAGTAAACTTAACTATAGCAGTTGTTTAGACTTCTTAGAGCAAGATCTCTTTCAAGCTAGATAGTAACTTTCTAACTTACTTTTGATGGCAGATATTAGCTTGCTAAAGCGTTTATGCCCCATAGCCATTTTGAATAAATCAACGTCGCGGTACTGAGTTCACAGCAGATTTATAACGCTGGATTTCACTTAATTTCCAAACTCCGTTTGGATTAACGTCGTGGCGCTTCGCCCCTTCTTTTGCAAAGAGCAGAGTCAAGGGGGAAAGCGCACACATTTTACAAAAGAAGCCCTTAACAATCCCTCAGCACCCCAACGAAAAATGCTGAAAAACGCATGATTTTCGACGGGGATTGATCCAGCTTCTGACTTCGTTTGTAGACTGCTTCGGTCTTATTCAAAAATGCTAGCGCTTCCGATGGTGCATCCATGCACCGCGAAAGCTAGCTTGGCATCCATGCCAAGCTCACGGCTTTTCTCGATGACCTCAATTCATATTGAGTCTTTTAGCTGATTAGATTCTTGGTATTTTTAGCTTTTTAATTGCAACAAATAAAGTCAAATCGAAGAGAGAATAATTCCAGTGTAGATGCAGCAGCGAGCTTCTGACTGCCAAGGATGGAGGGAATGTCATTATTTGTAGGGAACAAATATGACCAAAACATGGCGAAGTTTCACAGTGTGAAACGCTCTAAGCGAGAGGCATGGATGCCGAACTGGCCGTTTAACATGGATGTTATTTGTTTTCGCAGAGCCCACAGGGATCTGTTCACGGCGTGTCTTGGATGCATCTGCACATAAGCCTGCGGCAGGCAATGGATTAGACTGGAGTAATGGCCTGCTGTAACTGAGCCAATTTAAATGAAGTATAAAGTTAGTGATCGTAACACATTTATGCCCAAAACGTGTTTGAAATGGATATCTCTCGAGGTTTAGTCATTTGTATTTACCCTCAATAATCTAATATCACCTTCAATAGAATGGCCAAATTCGCTATACCACTACACTTTTTCTAATCGATTATGACCGCCTTACTTGTCGTCCAAATGACTGGTTACCTATACAGGTATAACTGATTTTCTTCAAATTGAGATAATTCTGACGCCAAAGGATGCGTAAAATGAGCTTTTTACGCATCGATAATTTTGTAACATTCTAGAAAACCCATACATATCAGTCTACTGCGAAATTTTTTAAAGTGTTGTATAGACCTCGTAAACAAAGATGCATTCTTTTTCCGGCAGTATTTTGAGCATTATTTACGTATTCGCGAAAATATTCGATTTACAACAGGGACTTAGCGGTGGTACCTTTGAAGTTTGAATTGAGCAGCCTGGAACATTATTG
>NZ_JAUOQU010000014.1:0-110968 GCF_030547195.1 Shewanella sp. 6_MG-2023
GGAGCGACATATCAGGTTCGAACTGATGACCTATACCTTGGCAAGGTATCGCTCTACCAACTGAGCTAATGTCGCATTTTGGTGTTTCAACTTTCAAACTTCAACCTCTTGCAGTAATGACTCTTACTGTAAAAAGTTGAGGCCGCATTATATGTAATATTCACTACACTGCAACCCTTATTTCAAAAAAAAAGTCTGATCGGTTAAATTTTAAATACTTCGCGGCGATAAAACTGCAATTCTTCGATAGATTCTTTGATATCTTCTAAAGCTTGGTGGGTATTCTTCTTAGTCAGCCCATCCATCACTTCCGGTTTCCAGCGCTTGGTAAGCTCTTTAATCGTACTGACATCAATATTGCGATAATGGAAGAACTCTTCCAGCTCCAACATGTACTTGTTCAAAAAGCGGCGATCTTGGCCAATGGTATTGCCACACATAGGTGACGCACCTTTTGGCACATACTGCTCTAAAAAGGCAATCGTCTGTCTAATGGCATCTTCTTCAGTGTATGAACTCGCCTTTACGCGATCAATTAAACCTGATTGTCCATGGTGAGTTTGATTCCATTCATCCATACCGGCTAACACTTCATCTGATTGATGAATCGCAACCACAGGGCCTTGGGCTAATACGTTTAACTCTTGATCTGTCACAATAGTGGCAATTTCAATTACACGATCGACGCTAGGTTCTAGACCCGTCATTTCTAAATCAACCCAAATTAGATTGCTTGAGTTTACAGCCATAATATCTGCCTTATTCTGTCAAAAGCCCATAATTCAGGCTTTTTTATTAAAGAGGGTGTATCATACTGTTTTTTTAAGCGACACAAAAACACCAAATTAATGAAGATTAGCCTGTGAGTAAAAAGAAACCACTTAGCCAAGGTCAAAAGCGCAGAATGCGCGACAATCAGAGTAAGCGCCTAAAACGCAAAGACACACAAGATTCTGCTAACGAGTTACAGGATAGTCTACTAGGGCCTGAACAGCAGGGTATTGTTATTTCACGTTTCGGTCAGCATGCTGATATTGAAACCGAAGATGGCACTGTCGCCCGTTGTAATATTCGCCGTAATATCACTAGCCTTGTAACCGGTGATAAAGTGCTAGTGCGCCTTGCCAATGAAACCGATCGTGGTATTGGGGGCATTGTTGAAGCGGTTCATCCACGGATTTCGTCGCTAACTCGTCCAGATTTATATGATGGCGTAAAAATCATTGCTGCCAATATTGATCAAATTTTGATTGTATCGTCGATTTTACCCAGCTTTACCACCCAAATTATTGACCGCTACTTGGTTGCCGCTGAAGACACCGATATTCCACCAGTCATCATTCTTAATAAAATGGATTTATTAACCGATGACAATCGTGAAGAAGTCGAAGTGGCATTAGAGCGTTACCGCCAGATTGGTTACCCCGTCTATATGGTCAGTAGCCATACTGGTGAAGGTGTTGATCAAATAAAAGCCTTACTTGCTGATAAAATTAGCGTATTTGCAGGGCAATCAGGTGTAGGTAAATCATCGCTGATTAATGCACTGATGCCTGATGCAGAGCTAGCAATTGGCGATGTATCCAATAACTCAGGCCTAGGTCAGCACACTACAACGACGGCAAAGTTACTTCACTTTCAAAGTGGCGGCGACTTAATTGACTCTCCAGGTGTACGAGAGTTTGCGCTATGGCACTTACCTGCCCCGCGCGTAGGCTGGTGCTTTATTGAATTTAGAGATTACATCGGTACCTGTAAGTTTAGAGACTGCAAACATGGTGATGATCCAGGTTGCGCCTTGCAAGCGGCGCTAGCTGATGGGAAAATAACCCAAGATAGATTTAGTAATTACCAGCGCATTATTGCCAGCCTAGATGAACAGCGACATGCTCGCCACTTCCGCGCCGCTGACGAGTAACTTCGCTGACGTACAAATATTAACTGTTATATTATAACAACCTCAACAACTCAAAAGGGTATTCAATTGGACTCTGTTAAAATTGCTTTGCAATACATCTTACCTAAACACTTACTTTCACGTCTTGTGGGTAAACTTGCTGCCGCTGAAGCTGGCGCAATCACCACTGCAGGTATTCGATGGTTCATCAAGCAGTATAAAATTGATATGTCTGAAGCGGCTCAAAGTGAGCCTGAAGCCTATAAAACATTTAATGCCTTTTTTACCCGCGCATTAAAACCGGGTCTTCGCCCAATTGTTGAAGATGCGAAAACAGTCGCTCACCCTGTTGATGGCGCAGTAAGTCAATGTGGTCCAGTACAAGCTGGCAAAATTGTCCAAGCAAAAGGCCATGACTACACCACCTTAGCCCTGTTAGGCGGTCAGATTAAGGATGCTGAACGTTTTAATGATGGCGAGTTTGCAACGATTTATTTAGCACCCAAAGATTATCACCGAATTCACATGCCAATCACTGGCACCTTGTCGAAAATGACTTATATTCCTGGTGATTTGTTTTCGGTTAACCCGTTAACTGCGCAAAATGTACCAGGGCTATTTGCCCGTAACGAACGTGTTGTCGCTATTTTTGAAACTGAAGTAGGCCCACTTGCCATGGTATTAGTTGGCGCAACGATTGTGGCAAGTATTGAAACTGTTTGGGCAGGCACAGTGACCCCGCCTTGTGGCAAGCAAGTCTTCACATGGGATTACCCAACTGAAGGTCCTGAAGCACTGACGTTAGAAAAAGGCGCCGAAATGGGCCGCTTTAAGTTAGGCTCTACCGTAGTAATGTTATTTGCTCAAGACGCTATTGAAAGCTTTGCCGAAGGCGTTGAGCCAACGCAAACCACACGCATGGGTCAAGCCTTCGCTCATTTAAAGTAATCGTTATTGCCCACAACATGGTTAGTTGAACGAGTATGATGCCAACAGGCGCTTTCAAAGGATCGAATCCAAACTCAGGGTTAATTCAATTGCATATCGCAGTACTGCTATTTGGCGGTACTGCACTATTTTCTAAAATTATCCCCCTCAATGCGCTAGACATCACAGTACTGCGTTGTGTTATCGCCTTTTTTGCACTTGGCTGTATCGTCAAATTAAGCAAGAAAAAGCTACAATTACAGCAATTCAAACATTACTTAGTCGCCCTAGGCCTCGGTATTCTTGTTAGCCTGCATTGGGTGACCTATTTCGCCTCAATGCAACTGTCATCAGTTGCCATTGGCATGATTGCTTTTTTCACCTACCCCGTCATGACTGTGCTTATAGAGCCGCTAGTCAATAACACACGGCTTAAATTAGTGGATGTTATTTCAGGTTTAGTGGTATTAATCGGAGTGATGTTACTTATTCCCGAGGCCAACCTCGAAAATGATGTCACCTTAGGCATTGCTACAGGTATTTTATCTGCTGCGTTATTCACTGGCCGCAATTTGCTCCATAAACGCTACTTCAGTGGTTATAGCGGCCCTCAGGCTATGTTTTATCAAACATTCGTAGCTGTACTCGTGTTAAGCCCGTGGTTAGAAGTGGAATTAGATACTATCAAGGCTGAAATGTGGACAACAATTGTCATTTTAGGGGTATTTTTTACCGCTGCCCCCCACGCCTTATTTGCCTCAGCGCTGCGTCAATTAAGCGCTAAAACTGTCGGACTCGTCTCATGTCTGCAGCCCTTTTATGGCACGGTATTAGCCTTGCTATTGTTAAATGAGCAAGTCAATGTCACTACCACTGTGGGAGGGTTGATTATCTTAGCCACCGCAATTTTCGAAACTCAGCAAAATCATAAAAAAAATAAAGCGTAAACTCAGGTTTTTGTTACCATTGTATTAGTCCCTCTTAAGTAATCATCCAACTATGATACGTATTGCGGTTTTATTGTTCTGTATTATTTCTTTTACTGCCTCTGCAACCTCTCCGCTGCAGTTAGACAAGCGCTTGGGCTTTGCTAAAAATACCAATACAATCGCGGTTGTGGACATTCCAACTCAAATAGGCAATGTCCAGCAAAGTATCACAAGGCTGCGTAATGAAGCCCAAAGCTATGATGATCTTGAGTCGACAAGTGCTGGCACAATCAACAACATTACTGCAAAAATCAATCAGCCCGCAGCGCCAATCATCATCAATGACGATGTTGATATTAGCCAACAAGCCTCAATGGCTTACTACCATTTATCAGAGCAAAAACAATCCGAAAATGATTTAAGCTTGCAGTTAGTTGAGCTTAATAAAAGACAAACAGCCTTACCCACCTTAATACGCCAAGCCAAAGAAGCCTTAAATCAGCATAAGCGTGCCCGACAAGCGCCTTTGGATACCCCTTTAGGCAAGCTGCAAAGCTTACAAGCTGAGTTACTTGAGCAACATATCGCAACCTTATCTTCTGAGCTCTCCAGTGGTCCTAAACAAAAACAAATCGTGCAACTGCAATTACAGCTTTTGCGCTTAGAGCATGCCCAGCAAGAGCGATTAATTGAGCAGTTAAACCAAAAAAACAATCAATATCGCCAACAAAAAGCCGCCAATACCATTGCCAACAACCTGATTGATGAGCAACAACTTGCCGATGAAGCCTCGCAAGAGATAAGCGCACAAAATCAGCTGTATGCTGACGAATTAATCCGTATAAATAATGCCATTTCAGACACCATCGAGTTGCAAGAAAAAGCAGAGAAACAATACCAATCCCATGCGCTACAGCTGGCTAATGTTGAGGAGCAAATCACCTGGGTAGAAACTAACTCTGCATTTGGCGACCGTTTTTTACAGATGCTGCAGTCCTTACCTAAGCCGACAAACCAAGATAAATTACTGGCATCCGTTGCTGACTCACGCCTAAAGCGTTATCAGGCTGAGCAACAAAAAGCGTTAAATAAGCAACAATTGAGCAATCAGAAGTATCTTAATAATACCCAAGTAAAATTACTTACCTCTCAGCAAAGCCTAATCGAACAAGTAGTACAAAGCTATGATGTATACCTCAATGAGCAAGCTAAACTGCGCAATAGTTATGAGCAGCTAACACAGATTTATCTTGATCTTAAAAACACCCTCAATGAACATTTATTTTGGGTTCCCAATGCGGCGGCAATATCCGGTTTGTGGCTTATTGACTTAAAGAATGCCACCGTATGGATGATGCAAACCCAACAAGGGCAACTGCTTAAACAAGCGTGGGCAGAGCAAAATATATATTGGGCTTGGTGGGTGATCACCTTGATATTGTGCTTAATGGCCCAAGATTTATTGACGCCTAAATTTAATAGAACCATTGAACATTATGGTCAATATGTGGGTAACGTAACCCAAGATAAATTCAAATACACCGCTAAAACCTTAGCGCTAAGTTTATGTTATTCGCTAGTAAAACCATTACCGGTACTACTTGCTGGATGGATTTTATTTGCCTCAGAACTGAACTTGGTGCATGCAATTGGGGTTGGCGTGTTATCTGTGGGTGGCAGCTACTTGGTGTACCGAGTCTTTGCATTACTTGCCTGTGATAATGGCATTTTAGTCTGTCACTTTAGAAGACCTGAAGCCTTAATTAGGCGCCTCCAAGAAAAAACCCTGCGCTTTATTGTCTTAAGCTGGCCATTAATTGGCATTATCGGTTTTACTGAAGCCCTTGATAGCTCGCTTATTCGTAACAGTATTGGTCGTTTGGCATTTTTCTTATTCACCATCTCGCTATTGATGCTATATAAAGATTTATATGCCTTTATTAATGATTTTCGTGCCAACGCCAATGATGGCAAGAACATGAAATTACTCCATAAAGTCATTTGGGCATTTTTAATCACAGTGCCTTGCGCCAGCATTGTTTTCGCCCTAATAGGTTACTATTTTAGTGCCTTTCAAGTATTACTGCAGCTGCAATTAGCCTTATTGCTAGGCTTAGGCTTTTTATTGTTGTACCAACTACTAAAGCGTTGGATGCTAATCGAGCGCCGTTTAATTGCCTTTGATCGCGCTAAAACCAAACGAGCAGAAAGACTGGCGCAACGTGAGCGTGGCGAACTAAATAATACCCCCGATGTCTCTGAAAACTATGAAGAGCCCAAAGTCGACCTGGAAACTATCTCGAGTCAGTCGCTGGGGTTAGTACGTTCGCTACTGATTTTAGCCTTTTTTGCTAGTTTACTTGGGCTTATTTCTCAAACCCATACTGCACTGTTTTCTTTCCTTGATGGCATTACCTTATGGAGCACCCATTCGGTAGTTAACGGTATAGAGCAGCAAATTCCGATCACCTTAAAGTCAATTCTGTTTGCCTTTATCACCGTTGGCTTTTCCGCCATGATTGCTAAAAATCTGCCGGGTTTACTTGAGCTGACCATTTTACAACGATTAGAGCTATCGCCAGGTACAGGGTTTGCTATCACCACCGTAAGTAGTTACGTGGTGGTATTTCTTGGCATGTTAATCGGGTTTTCCACCGTCGGGGTTGAATGGTCGAAATTACAATGGCTTGTTGCAGCGCTATCGGTGGGCCTTGGTTTTGGCTTACAAGAAATTTTTGCTAACTTTATTTCTGGTTTGATTATCTTATTTGAAAAACCGATTCGAATAGGCGATACGGTGACCATTCGCGACTTAACCGGCACCGTCAGCAAAATTGAAATTCGAGCCACAACCATTGTCGATTGGGACAGAAAAGAGATTATTGTCCCCAATAAAGCCTTTATTACAGAACAACTGGTCAACTGGTCGTTATCTGATCCTATTACCCGAGTTATCGTTTATGTGTCAGTGCAGCGTGATGCAGATCCATCAAAAGTTGAAGCCTTACTCCATCAAGCAGTAAGAGAATGTGACTTATCATTGACCTTCCCTGAGCCTGAAGTCTGGTTTGCAGGTTTTGGCCAGCACACCCAAGATTATGAAGTCAGATCCTATGCTAAAGACATGAACGATCGTTGGCCCTTAAGGCATAACCTTCACAAACGTATTTGTAAAAAACTAAAAGAAAACCAAGTTGAATTGGCGTACCCACAAATGGAAATCCATATCAATAATGGTCAGAGTCGTGAATTTAATAAAATTATCAAAGGTTAAATAAATGCTGATTTTTGCTCACCGCGGTGCGAGTGGTTATGAAGTAGAAAACACCCTTGCGGCAATGGAAAAAGCACTGGCGTTAAAGGTTAGTGCCATTGAACTTGATGTTTATAATGTGGAAGGGCAACTGATTGTATTTCATGATCGCCGCCTAGAAACCAAAACCTCAGGACAAGGGTTAGTGCATCTAAGTAGCTTAGACACTATCAATAATGTGACTATCAAGCAGCATAAACTACCGACGCTATGGCAAGTCATGGGCCTGATTAAAGGTCGCTGTATTGTCAATATTGAGCTTAAAGGCTATCACACCGCCGCGCCTCTTATTGCTTGCTATAACGACATGATTGAGCAGCTTGGCTTTAGCCCAGATCAGCTACTGATCTCATCATTTAATCAGCCTTACTTACTCGAGGTTAAACAACATCTCCCCCATGCTAGAGTGGCACCCATTTTAGCGGGCGTGCCGCTAAACTATGCTGAATCAGTATCAGCCCTTGATGCCTATTCTATCCATGTTGATATACATTTTGTCACCCATAAAATGGTCAATGATGCCCATCAACGCGGCGCTAAAATTTATGTCTACACCGTCGATAATGCCGAAGACATTCAAGCTTTGAACGCCATTGGCGTAGATGGGATATTCAGTAACTATCCCGATAAAGCCGCCGAAGTAATCCAGCAATTAAATCAACAAGACACTGATCCTCAAGCAACTGACCACCATTTATACTTTGGCTAAATACCCCCTAAAGCAACAGGCAAGTGACACCGTTAAACTTGCCTGTTTCGTTGCGCCCAAGCGCCAACAGCAAAAAATGCCACCAGTAGCAGTAACAGCATCCATTGTGAAGGCATTGATTTAAGTTGCCTCGCTAACCACGGGCTAACGCTGACAATCCCTAAGCCGTAACCAAAAGCATTCACCAGTACAAATACCCAAGTTCGGACAAAAAAGCCCTGACCCGATAACGCCTTGCGTAATAGCCGATTAATATCGGTGGCAAACACCACAATACAACAGGCCACTAACGCAGTGGCAATTTCACTCATCCACGGATGAAGCATTGCGCCAAGCTGGGCAATAAATGCTATTATTTGATCCATTAACTTCCTCAATTTAATCGACTTACAGAGATTTTATGGCACACAAGTTATTATTGTTAACCCAAGATAACGACAGGTTTCGTCAATTATTAGCGGCTCACCACCTCAAGGATCTGACAATTCTAGGCGATGAGCCTAGTAGTATTACTGAGGCTGATATCTGGTTTGCAGAGCCACATCTTGCGGCGCCATTACTTAACTTAGGTCGCAACTTAACTTGGATGCAATCCACTTTTGCTGGTGTTGATCGCCTTACAGGTTCTAGACAACGACGGGATTACGTCCTAACCAATATCAAAGGGATTTTTGGCCCTTTGATGAGTGAATATTTATTTGGTTATTTACTTGCCCACCAGCGAGAGCATGCAAAATATAAACAACAGCAGCAACATAAGCAATGGATCCCTGGTAGCTACAGAACCTTACAAGGCCAAGGCTTACTGTTACTCGGTACCGGCTCGATTGCCCAGCATATTGCTAAAACGGCGAAGCATTTCGGCATGACGGTTACCGGCCTGAGTCGTAGCGGCGAGCCAAAGGCGCATTTTGACTATGTTGATACTATTGAGCACTTAGCTAACTATTTGCCTAGTGCACACACCATCGCCAGTACGCTACCTAGCACCTTAGAAACTGAGAATGTATTAAGCAAAACCATGCTGGCATTACTACCTGATGAATGTGTGCTGTTCAACCTTGGCCGCGGAAATGTGCTCGATTTAGATGCCTTAGCTGCGCAATTACTCAATAAGCCACAACAAAACGCAATCCTTGATGTCTTTAATCAAGAGCCATTGCCCGCAGACCACCCTATTTGGCATTGCCCTAATGCCATTATCACCCCCCATATTGCCGCCCCAAGCTTTCCTGAACAAGTGGTAGAAGTGTTCGTTGAAAACTTCCATTTATGGACAACACAGCAACCTTTAAAGCATCTGGTCGATTTTTTTAAGGGCTATTAATCTTTATTATTAACCGCCAGCATAATGCCTAACAATTAAGTCATACTGTAATTTAAATCTCATGGATGAGCTGATATTGAATAAAAGTAACCCCCTCTGGAGTCTATATCCTCCCGACTTGAAAACCCTAAGACCTCTTCCTTTTAATCCAATTGATAACGCCGACATTGGCATTAAACTCCCATTGCAGCTGTAATTGTGAGCAAGTTAGCAATTTTTAATAACTAATGTCCTTGGCACCAATTAAGAAATTGATAAAAAAGTTATTAGCAATGAGAACGGTTTTCATTTAGAATTGCATTACAGTCAACGAGCGATCATCTCTTAGCCTTATGAATTGTCTAAGTTAAGATATGAATCAGATTAATTGAAGAGGCTTTATGTACGTTTGTCTTTGTCACGGAATTACTGATACCCAAATTAAAGAAGCGGTAAGCAAACATGGCGATAGCTCTTTAGCTGACGTTAAAAAACGCTTAGGTGTTGCTGATCAATGTGGTAAATGTGCACGTATGGCGAGCAACATTATTCAGGCTCAAGTTGACGTAGAACCTAAATTTTACGAAGTGGCGTAAGCTGTTGCTAAAAAGCAAGGCTAACTCAAGCCTTAAGTTCATCCTCAGGTTAAAATCAAATTCTCATAAAAAATGCTGCCCATTGGCAGCATTTTTTATGTCTTTCTTTTATGGCTATTCTGCTGCGCGATTAATCGCTTGATGGCTCAATGTCAGCATCCGTTTGCGCACCGAGCTCGATATCAACACTATCGACCCGTTGTAAACCACGAGGTAGTTTCGCGCCTCTACGGCCTCTCTCACCACGATAATGCTCAAGATCAGATGGTTTTAAAGTTAGCTTACGTTTACCAGCCCACAGGGTAACTGACGCCTCTTGTGGAATAACATCAAGATGGATCAATAGCTCTTCTCTGCTCTTAGCGCGATCCGTTGGAATACCAATGATCTTGTTACCCTTACCTTTCGATAACTGCGGCAAGGCATCAACATCAAAGATAAGCATTCGGCCTTCATTGGTTATCGCCATAATTGACTGAGGCACGCCTTTTTTAACCAATTTAGGCACTAAGGACTGCGCATTCGCAGGCAGGCTTAATAATGCTTTACCAGCCTTATTACGACTCACCATATCTGCATAAGAGCCGATAAAACCGTAACCGGCATCACTGGCTAATAAATAGCATTGTGAATCAACGCCCATCAACACATGGCGCATTACCGCCCCTGGCGCTAAATTAAAGCGTGTCGTGATTGGCTCACCCTGACTTCTAGCAGAAGGTAGCGTATGTGTATCGGTTGCAAACGCCCGCCCTGTCGAGTCGATAAACACTGATGGCTGATTACTCTTACCGCTGGCACTACATAAGAAGCTATCACCGGCTTTATAATTTAACCCTTCGCCATCAATATCATGACCTTTCGCGCAGCGTACCCAACCTTTGTCAGATAACACTACGGTCACTGACTCTGCTGGGGTCAACTCTTGCTCAGTTAAGGCTTTTGATTCAATACGCTCAATGATAGGCGAGCGGCGATCATCGCCATAGGTTTCACCATCTTGTATGAGCTCTTTTTTAACTAAGGTTTTTAAGCGGCGCTCAGAACCCAAAATAAGTTGCAGCTTATCGCGCTCTGCAGCTAACTCTTCTTGCTCACCTTTAATTTTAAATTCTTCAAGCTTGGCCAAATGACGTAACTTAAGCTCTAAAATCGCTTCGGCTTGCTTATCTGATAAATCAAACCGTGACATTAACTCTTTTTTCGGCTCATCATTGAAGCGAATGATCTCGATGACTTCATCAATATTTAAGAAGGCAATCATCAAAGCATCAAGAATATGCAGCCTTGCAAGTACCTTATCAAGACGGTATTGCAAACGACGGGTCACGGTTGAGATGCGGTAACTGAGCCACTCAGTTAGCATCTCTTTCAGGCCTTTAACCCTTGGGCGACCATCAAGGCCGAGCACATTTAAGTTAACTCGAAAGCTCTTTTCTAAATCCGTAGTGGCAAACAAATGCGCCATTAACTGATCGCAATCAACACGATTTGAGCGAGGCACAATGATTAATCGTACTGGGTTTTCGTGATCAGATTCATCACGTAAATCTGCCACCATCGGCAACTTTTTAGCCTGCATTTGGTTAGCAATTTGCTCTAAAATCTTGCCGCTACCAGCTTGATGTGGCAAACAAGTAATGACAATTTCGCCGCTATCAATCTCGTAAACCGCGCGCATTTTAATCGAGCCACGACCTGTTTCATAAATCTTGGCAATGTCTTTACTTGGGGTAATAATTTCAGCTTGGGTCGGATAATCTGGCCCTGGTACCAGCTCCATTAGGCGCTCAAGTTCCGCTTTAGGATTATCCAATAACTCCACACACGCAGACACTAATTCACGCACATTGTGTGGTGGGATATCGGTTGCCATACCCACGGCAATACCGGTAATACCGTTTAATAAAATATGCGGTAAGCGTGCAGGCAATGATTTCGGCTCTTTTAAAGTTCCGTCAAAGTTAACGCCCCATTCAACCGTGCCTTGGCCTAATTCAGATAAAAGCACTTCTGAAAATTTTGATAAGGTCGCTTCGGTATAACGCATGGCTGCGAATGACTTAGGGTCGTCTGGCGCCCCCCAGTTACCTTGACCTTTGACTAAGGGGTAACGATAGGAAAATGGCTGCGCCATTAATACCATAGCTTCATAACACGCACTGTCACCATGGGGATGGTATTTACCTAATACGTCACCCACGGTTCTAGCAGACTTTTTAGGCTTAGATTGAGCTGATAATCCAAGCTCGCTCATAGCGTAAATAATACGACGTTGAACAGGCTTTAAACCATCGCCAATATGTGGCAAAGCACGATCCATGATTACGTACATTGAATAGTTTAAATAAGCCTCTTCTGTAAAACGGCGTAGGGGCATTTGCTCTACACCATCAAGGCTTAATTCAATCGCATCACTCATTAGTTAATATTCCTGTGATTATTCTGGCGCTTTATAAAACAAGCGATATACATTGCCTTTTAGGTCATCAGAGATGAACACTGCACCATCGGGTGCATTTATCAGGTCATAAGGTCTAGCAACGGGAAACTCACCGTCTAAAAAGCTGACGACTCTTTCGCGCTTGATAATTTGGTCATCTTCAAGGGCTAACATCACCACCTGATAACCAATTTTACTTGAGCGATTCCACGAGCCATTTTCAGCAACAAATAATTGATGATGGTAACGCTCAGGAAAATTATCACCTTGATAAAAAAGTAGGCTGGTTGGTTTCACATGCGCTGGTAATTCAAATTCTGGTGTTGAAACATTGAGGTTGTCTGGTTTCTTAAAAGAAGGCTCAACAACATTGGTTCCATGAATATAGGGAAAACCAAAATGGCTACCCTTTACGTCTATGCGATTTATTTCATCGGCTGGCATGGTATCACCCATCCAATTTCGGCCTTGATCAGCAAACCATAATTTAGCGCTGCTCGGCGACCAGTCAAAACCAATAACCCGCCTTAATCCTGATGCCACTTGTTCGGTGTCACCCGTCTTAATATCAATGGCTAACATGCTGCTAAATGGCGCTTCTGCTTCACACACATTACACGGAGAACCAATAGAGATATACAGTCGGCCATCGGGCCCAAACTTCATCCCACGAGCATGTTTGCGCTCAACACTTGGCAGCCCTGAGTACACCTCTTTGGGTCTACCAGGACGCCTAAGGCGGTCTTCAATATCTTGATAACGTAAAATACGGTCTTGATCAGCGACATACAAATCACCGTCATGAAACGCGATAGCTTCTGGGTACTCTAAGCCTTTACCAATTAGGTAGCGTTTGTTTACCTGACCATCGTTATCAGAGTCGACTAAAGCATAAATGGTGCCGCTCTTTTTTGAGCCGACAAACAAGGTGCCGTTAGTGCCCATTGCCATTTGTTTGGCATCACCTAAATCTGAGGCATACAGTGTCAGCCCAAATCCTTTAGTCACAGTAATCATCATGGTGTCGGCTGCAAAAGCTTTAACCACAGTCATTTGTGTTAAAGCAAGCACGGACAACGCCTTTAACGCTGTCTTCGCTTGCTTAAAGTCCATTTTAAATTTTATGTTCGACATCTTAGTAATTTTTGCCTTCATTGTTGTTATAAGCAATTGCTATCAGCAATCGTTATGGGCAATTGTTATGGGCATAAAACTGAGTAAATTACAGCTGAGCTAGATCACCTTTAGACTCTAACCAGATTTTACGATCTGGCGAGCGCTTTTTCGCAAGTAACATATCCATGAGTGCGACTGTGTCTTCATTATCATCAATGGTTAATTGCACCAAACGGCGGGTATTAGGATCCATTGTGGTTTCTCGCAGTTGCAATGGGTTCATCTCACCTAGACCTTTGAAACGAGTGACTTGCACTTTGCCTTTTTTCTTTTCTGCCACAATTCGGTCTAATATACCGTTTTTTTCATCTTCATCTAAAGCATAAAAAACTTCTTTGCCTAAATCGATACGAAACAGCGGTGGCATTGCAATATACACATGGCCTTTCTCGACCAACACACGATAATGCTTCATAAATAAAGCACATAATAGGGTCGCAATATGCAGACCGTCGGAGTCGGCATCAGCAAGAATACAAATTTTGCCGTAGCGTAACTCTGAAATATCAGCACTGTCTGGATCGCAGCCTATAGCGACTGAGATATCATGTACTTCTTGCGAGGCTAATACCTGTGACGCGTCCACTTCCCAGGTATTTAAAATCTTACCTCTAAGGGGCATAATCGCTTGAAACTCACGATCGCGCGCCTGTTTAGCACTACCACCCGCAGAGTCACCCTCCACTAGAAATAGCTCACCGCGCATTGGGTCTTGGCCACTACAATCAGTTAATTTACCCGGTAAAGCCGGCCCTGAAGTAACTTTTTTACGGGCTACTTTTTTAGCCGCTTTTAAGCGTTTTTGAGCATTGTTAATACAAAGTTCAGCTAATTGTTCAGCTTGCTCGGTATTAGAGTTAAGCCATAGCGAGAAAGCATCACGAACAATACCAGAAACAAAGGCAGAGCTTTGACGGCTTGAAAGCTTCTCTTTAGTTTGACCGGAAAATTGTGGGTCCTGCATTTTGATAGATAAAATAAATGAGGCTTTATCCCAAATATCTTCAGGTGAGAGCTTAATGCCTCGAGGCACCAGATTACGAAACTCGCAGAACTCGCGCATCGACTCCAATAAGCCTTGTCTGAAACCATTAACGTGAGTCCCGCCAAGTGGCGTAGGGATCAAGTTAACGTAACTTTCATACAAACTATCTCCACCTTCAGGTAGCCAAGTAATGGCCCACTCTGCCGCGTCCATTTTACCGGTAAAACTACCAATGAATGGCTCTTCAGGTAACAAGACCGAATCTTTTACCGCTTCTTTTAAGTAATCAGTTAAGCCACTTTCGTAAAACCACTCATGTACTTCACCGTTTTGCTTATTGCTAAACTTAATCCGTAAACCAGGGCAAAGCACAGCTTTAGCCCGCAATAAATAAAGTAGCTTAGTAAGCGAGAAGTTACCTGAGTCAAAATAACTGGCATCTGGCCAAAAATGAACTCGGGTACCGGTATTACGACGACCACAGGTGCCGGTAACACGTAAGTCTTCGACCTTGTCACCATTTTCAAATGCCATATCATACACTTGAGCATCACGACGAACGGTAATTTCAACCCGAGTCGATAAGGCATTCACCACCGAAATACCTACCCCGTGCAAACCACCAGAGAATTGGTAATTTTTATTCGAGAACTTACCACCGGCGTGCAATTTAGTGAGGATCAATTCAACCCCAGGAATACCTTCTTCAGGGTGAATATCCACAGGCATACCACGGCCATCATCAGTCACTTCCAATGAATTATCGGCGTGCAATACTACTTCAATTTTTGAGGCGTGACCGGCGAGCGCTTCATCGACACTGTTGTCGATAACTTCTTGACCTAAATGATTCGGCCTGGTGGTGTCGGTGTACATACCAGGACGGCGTTTAACAGGGTCGAGTCCATTAAGAACCTCGATAGCGTCAGAAGTATATTGATTGCTCATAGTCCACACATTTGGTCAATTATTGGCCCAATATTACAGGCCGAAAAGAATACTTGTTATTTAATTTGTAAAAAATCACATATCTTATCTAGCTGATTTTTGTAGCCAATAAAACTGTGGTCACCGTTGGCCTCTAAATGAAGCTGACAACAATGATATTTCGATAATGCTTGACGATAATCTAACACTTCATCGCCAGTTTGCAAAAAAACTAAAAATCTATCTGGGCGACGAATGACTTCAGTATTATATTCAGCAACATCAAGTTTATGTTGCGGTAATACTTGGTAATGTTCATCGGTATAGGGGTTATATTGCGGCCCTAAAAACCCATCAAACAATTCAAAGGGTTTTACTGCAGGGTTTATCAACACTGCTTTACCGCCATATTGTTCAGCTAAATAGCTAGCAAAGTACCCACCTAAAGACGATCCAATGTAGGTTAACGGTTCACCTTCGGCTTTCGCTTGTTCCACAATACCACATAACAAGGTCATCGCCGCTTTAGGTGATGAAGGAAGTTGAGGTTGGTGAAAAGGGTAATCCGGAAAACGTTGTTTTATATAGTCAGCCGTTTCCTTGGCTTTATCTGAAAGAGGTGAACTATTAAATCCATGTATATAGAGCAGCATATTTCCTCTCGCTAAGGTGATATTGAAATTCCAACAGCAGAATGAATATCAAGTTAACCAATAACGAAAAAACGTCTAATAACCGCTCGCATCATTATCTGGAGAGAAGTTTTCGCCAGGCACCCGATAAACATTAGTATGAATGCTACCATTGCTAGCTAGCTCCAGCAAACGATAGCCGGGTTGAAGTCCATCTAGGGCAAAATAAGAAGATTTTGGCTTAAATTGTATACAAGTTGACGGGGTCGCCATTAAGTGAATAGCACCATTGGCGCCTTGATATTCACTATCAATAGCTTGATGCACATGGCCCCATAGCGCGGCTTTCACTTGAGGGTATTCCCCCATGCGCTGTAAAAAGTTATCGCCATTAATCATGCAATGCTGATCAAGCCAGCTGCACTGCACTAAAATGGGATTATGGTGCATAACCAGTAACACGTGTTTCTCAGGATCAGCTTTGATAGCAGCATCAATCAATTTAAATTGATCTTCAGCCATAAAGCCACCCGGTTTACCACGCACTGTTGAGTCCAACATCAATATTTGCCAGTTACCAATGATAATGCGCTGCTGACCAAACAATTGTTTGCCCTGCATATGCAAGCTCATCAAGCGTGGGTCATCATGATTACCCGGTAAATAATGACAAGGCATATCGAGTTTTGTAACTGCATTTGAAAAATGCTGGTATGACTGAGGAGAGTAGTCTTGGCTGATATCGCCAGAGGCCAACATGATGTCAGCTTGCTGATCTGATGCTAAAAAAGTGTCTAGTACCGCCTGAAAACTGGCAGCCGTATTCACCCCTAAAAGCTGCGCTTCTGGATCGGCAAATAGATGAGGATCAGTGACTTGAATCAGCCTGACGACATCCGTTTCAGCGATGGGGTAACTCACTGGCTCTTTTAGCACTAATTAATCCTAGACATAAATTAATTCAATGTAGCAGAACTATGTCGAACATAGATGCTGGGGACGGCATCCAATCTTAAGTAGCTCTTCCAAAAATGCATTAACTTGATATTTCTCATCCGTTTGATGCATATGTACATTTGGATAATCATACACTGCTTTTAATCGATAAATCTGTTGACTAGTTAACACTTCTGCTAATTGAGCATCATGATAGACTCGCACACATGCTTTAGGTGTGGTAAGGAAGTTATCTGTGGGTAAATGCCGCTTTATTTCAATTAGTTGTGTATATTTAGTATTTTCAATAATCGTGATATCTAATAGCCCAAATTGGCCTTTAACAGTCCAAGGCTCATTAATTTCACCATCTTCAGGTAACCATTTCAAAATCAGCGCATAATTACGGCCGCACAATGCTAAAAAAGCACTCACGTTTGGCTGGTACTTATTTTTGGTTACTTGCTGACTCAATTCAAACCTCTTTAATTAGCTTTACATTACGCTTAAATATTGATGATAAGCCGCTTAGCCAGTGTGCTGATTGAACGGCTATGAGGTCACTTTATCTAAGTTTAATGCCAACCATTGTAGACCAATCACGGTAGAGGCATTATCAATACGGCCATTGTTGACCATATCCATGGCGACATCAAAATCGACCACATGCACTTTTATATCTTCATGCTCATATTCAAGGCCGTGTATGCCTTGGGCTTTACTGGCATCAACTTTAGCCCAGTAAAAATAAAATCGTTCAGATGAACCACCTGGTGTCGCCAGAAAGCTATTAACGAAATGCATTTCAGTGGCACTAAGCCCTGTCTCTTCCATTAACTCTCGATGGGCAACCTCTTCGGCCACCTCGTCAGCGGCGATCATACCTGCAACCAATTCAAGTAGCCAAACAGAATTGGTGGTCCCTATTGCAGGTAAGCGTATTTGCTCGATAAGGACGACTTGATGAGTGACTGGATCATAGGGCAGTACCACAACCGCATTACCCCTTTCAAATACTTCACGAGAGACAACCTCACTCCAACCACCGTCAAAAAGTTTATGCTTAAATTGATATTCATCCACTTGAAAAAAGCCTTTAAAAACGGTTTTAGTATCAATGATTTCAACATCTGTTTCAGCGTTAAACTGTGCAAGTATTTCATTATTTTTCATATTTTTTTCTTACAATTTGTAAGCCCTTTAAAATATTTCATACACTATTATACGGTGGTTATATTTAAGCAGGGGATTTTAATAAAGTCTGTTACAACTTGAAAGTTGATATTTGCCTTAGAAATGATAACCTTTTTCACGATATACAGCAGAGTCTGTTGATCTTTCATGGTTATTTTTGCAACAACAGCTAAAATCTATCTAGGTAATTGAGCAATAAATGTAACATTGGCATTTTTCATACCAATTAATGCATTATCCGTAGCAATAAATGTTACTGAAACACTGTAAAATTTAAGCTAGAAAGATGAACAGATCCTCGCTGCATAGCGACAACTCAGGATTTTAAGCAAGTGCGATAGTACTAAATGATGCTTACTTAATAATGAGTACCGTAAACACCAAAATTATTTTTCCTCCATTGATGGAGATATTGTCTAAAAGGGCAGCAAATGAAATTTAAAATTAGTTCAATATACGCAGCGCTAACATTAGCAGTTGCTGCACCTGCGGCAAATGCTGACGATTTACTGCAAATTTATCAACAAGCACTTACCAGTGACACCGTAGTACTGCAAGCACAAGCTCAGCGCGATGCATTATACGAAAGCATTGAAGAAAACCGTGCGCCTTTACTGCCGACTATTAGTGCCAACGTGGGTTACTCAAAGGCATGGAATAAAGAAGATGGTCAGGACACCAACAAGCCAGATGGCTTTACTGGTGGTATCAGCTTAAACCAAGTTATTTATGATCACAGCGCTTGGGTCGGTTTAGATTTAGCTGAAATGGCAGCATCACAAGCTGACTCAGCTTATGCATCAACGTTACAATCATTAATTATCCGTGTAACTGATGCATACTTTGCTGTATTAACCGCAAAAGATAACTTTGAGTTCCAAGGTGCTGAAAAACGTGCGATTGAGCGTCAATTGGAGCAAACTAAGCAACGTTTTGCAGTAGGTCTTACCGCGATTACCGACGTTCATGAAGCTCAAGCGCAATATGATTTAGCCTCAGCCACTGAGATTTTGGCCGAAAATACCTTAGCAAACAGTTACGAAGCATTACGTGAAATCACAGGTATAGATCACAAGTCAATTAACATTCTAGATACGACCCGCTTTTCTGCTGGCGCAACCTCGCCAACAACCTCAGCTGAATGGTTAAAAATTGCAGAAACCAACAGTATTGATTTAATGACCCAACGTATTGGCCGTGATATTGCCAGTGAAACCATTAGCCTTTTTAAAGCTGGCCATATGCCATCATTAAACTTGGGCGCTGGTTACACTAAAGGCTTTGATCAAAACCCAGGTCTTGATTACGACAATGCCAACATTGGCATTACCTTAAGCGTACCGATTTTTGAAGGCTTTAAAGTTTCGTCACAAGTAAAGCAAGCTCAATATCAATATGTTGAAGCCAGTGAACTGCTTGAGCAAACTCACCGTAGTGTGGTTAAAAATGTACGCAATAACTTTAACAATGTCGGAGCGTCAATCAGCTCTATCCGCGCTTACGAGCAATCTGTTATATCTTCTGAAAGTGCTTTAAAAGCCACTCAAGCAGGTTTTGAAGTGGGCACGCGTACCATTGTTGATGTATTAAACCGTACTCGTGATTTATACGATTCAAAGCGTCAACTGTCTGATGCTCGTTACGGCTATATCACTTCAATCCTTGCTCTTAAACAAGCAGCCGGTACTTTAAACGAAGACGATATCATCTCAATTAACAATGGCCTTATTTCAGAATAACCTTTGTTACTGAGTAAGCCCTATTGCTGATGCCTTATTCAGGCAACAAAAAAACCGCCAAATGGCGGTTTTTTATTGGGCATTTATAACGCTTATTCAGTCTTTAGAATGTCAGTTCAACACCGGCAAAGGCACCTTTAAACGACATATTCTGAGTTGTGCGAGAAAAATCATCAACATCAAATTTGAACTCGCGGTAACCCACTCGGATTGCCGTGTCTAAAGCAACACCATCAAATTTCCAACCTAAACCAGCGTTGTAGTCATAAACATTTGACTCATCAATGCCTAGCATGACATCAGCAAATGCATATAAACCCAGCCCTGGCACGCCCACTTCAGCACTACCGTAAAGCATAACAATACCGCTATCCACATCGACTTCTGAAGAAATTGCAGAACCAGCATCGGTAGTGCCATTAATTCTTATTGAACCATGCATTTGCTTGTAGGCAGCACCTAAATCTAAAGCTACTAAATCATTGTCTAGAATTTCGTAATAAAATACGAAATCCGTATTACTTAGATCATTATAAGCAGTAGAAGCGCCATCGATAGAAATATCGTTAAAGAAAAAGTTTGAATCAGTTTGCTTGCCTTTACCTTCTAAACGGTTTTCACGAATTTTAACGTTAGGCACTAACGGAATTGGGTGCTCAAAAGCAATCCATACACTGCCCTGTGCATCAGAGTCATAGTTATAAGTTTGCCCTACACCATCGTCACTATTGAATGAGCCGCTGGTGTCAGCTTGCCAATAATCACCACCGACTTTAAAACCAAGCACAGTTGCAGCTTGCGCTGAAGAGATGCTTAATAAACCCAATAAACTGGTGGCAAGAAGTGTCTTTTTCATCATTATCCCTGAGAGAGTAAGTTAGTTAAATCGATTACCGCAGCATTCGCGCGGGAAATATAGTTAGCCATGACTAATGAATGGTTGGCGACTAAACCAAAACCATCTCCGTTCAGCACCATTGGGCTCCAAACAGTTTGCTGAGTGGCTTCAAGTTCACGAATAATTTGTCGTAAACTCACCTCAGCATTTTTCTTTTCCAGTACATCTGCAAAATCAACTTCAATTGCCTTCATGAAATTAAGCAAAGCCCAAGCACTGCCTCGGCTTTCATAAAGCACATCATCAATTTTCCACCAGCTGGTTTTAATTTCTGAACTGGCGAGCGATGGCGTTGATTGCCTTGCAGTAGAATCACCGGCTAAATCAGTATTTAAACGCTCTTGACCAACACTGGCAGACAGCCGTTGTGAGATACTGCCTAAACGTTTTTGCACTTCTTTAAGCCATTCATTGAGGTTGTCTGCGCGAGCGTAAAACTGGGCATTACTGTTTTCGGTATCACTGATTTTAGCGCGGTAAAGTTTCAGTAATTTTATCGCTTCACGGTACTCGCCTTCAGCGCTAGGCACCAACCAACTGGTATGCTCAATATTAAGTTTTGAATGCGCAGCCAGTAAATCGCTATCTGCTGTCGATTGAGATTGTGAGCGACTAAACTCTTTACGCATAATCAGCGCTAAATCGCGAGACTGCTCTAATGCACCAAACTCAAATGCTGGCATATTATCCATCATCACTGATGGCGGCATAATATCGTTGGAAAGCCAGCCACCTGGTTTGTCCAATAAGCTTTCGAGAGTGTCTATCAGTGAAGAAGTTGTCGCGTAGCCAATAACGTGCTCGCCACGTTCATTTTGTAGCGTTTCGGGCTCTAGGATGTCTGGCTCAATGCTCCACCAAACCGCAATGACATAGCCGATTAATAGAATAATCCCTATGACACTAAAAATTTTTTTCCTTGTGATTTGCATCAATACAACTCCTTAATGATGATGGTGATGATGGCTTTCTTGCTGATCAGTACTCGCCTTTTTATCAACCATTAATTCAATATTTAACTGCTGACCATCAGCAAAAGTTAATGTTAATGGTACTTTATCACCGACGGTTAACGGCTTAACCAGTGACAACAGCATGATGTGATCACCCGATGGTTGCAATGTTAAGCTGCCATGTGATTCTATATCAAACCCTTCAACTTGGCGCATTTTCACAATGCCATTTTCTTCAATTAGGGTATGTAATTGGGCTTCTTTTGCCACTGGTGTAGTCACAGAGACTAATGTAGCAGTGTTATCTGAATGGTTCATTAAAGTAAGATAAGCTGCGGTGTTGGGCACACTGGCAGGCATGGCTCTAACATGGCCTTCTGAAAGCATAATGCCCGCAGTGGCCGAAATAGAAAATGTGGTTAAAACTAAAAAACTAAACAGCTGTTTGAATATCGCTTTCAATGTCTTAAACTCCATGTACACCCTAGTCGCTTCCCGAAGGAAAACAGCCTATGAGTCAGATTCAGATAAAGGATGATCAAGGCGTACGTATTATCAGTTTCAATCGTCCTGAAAAACGAAATGCCTTTAATCTTAAAATGTACCAACAGCTTACAGAATACCTGATCCAAGGTGAGCACGACAATGCAATTCGCGCCTTTATGTTACGAGGCGAAGGCAATTGTTTCACATCGGGTAATGATATTAGCGATTTCCTCAACAGCGGCGAGTTAAATGAAACCCATCCCACAGTGCAATTTTTGCATTGTATCCTTGAGATAAAAAAGCCATTGATAGCCGCAGTATCTGGCGCAGCTGTGGGCATTGGTACCACTTTATTACTGCATTGCGATTTGGTTTATGCCGATAACAGCGCTACATTTCAGCTACCTTTTGTCAATCTCGCCTTGGTACCAGAAGCAGCATCAAGCTTGTTACTTCCGCTCATTGTCGGGCAGCAAAAAGCGGCTGAACTTATCTTATTAGGTGAAAGCTTTACTGCCAGCACCGCAAAAGAATTAAATATTATCAACCAAGTGGTTGAGCAATCACAATTAGATGATTTTGTATTATCACAAGCAAAGAAATTAGCAGCTCAGCCACCGTTGGCGCTGCAGGCATCTAAACAGTTATTAAGGCATAACCAAGCTGAAGTGAAACAACAAATGCTTAAAGAGTTAGTGTTGTTTAGTGAAAGACTAAAAAGTGATGAGGCCAAAGCTCGGTTCCAAGCTTTTTTAACGAAGTAGTCTCTGGTTTAAGCATTGATATCATTTACGCTGGGATAAACCAGTAAAATAGTCATTTAACACTGAAGTATGAATGATAATGCTGAACTAATCTTGAACGACAGCAGCGTTCATACTTCAGTTTAATATCTGGATTTTTTCTGGGTCATGATAATGGCAGTCACAAAGTAACCAATGAGTCCGATGCTAGGGCTCATTAAAATTGCCACTAGGGTTAACACTCGGGTCCACAATACTGACCAGCCAAATTGTTTTGCTAATCCGTGTGATGCGCCACATATCAAACTGTCATCGGTTGTTAACCATTTTTCTAAGTCTGTTAAGTTCATTTTTGTTCTCCTGCGATCTCCATTGAAGCCAGTTCAGCAGACATTGCCTTGACGCTATTAAATTGGTACCACTGCAACCCACATATCATTATCGAGCATGCGATAAAGCTAAAAACAGGAAGCAGTAGTAAAGAAGTTAATGGATCAGCTAAATGAAATATCATCATTAAATCCATAAATCAGTCCTCATTGCTTGCTAAAGCAGTGTCTGATTGTGTTGCTATTACATCGTCAGTCATTTCAAGCGAGCTGTTTAACTCAAAAACTTGTTCAGCAATTTGGCTATGTAAGCTCAAGCTAATTTCTTGTCTCGCAGTTTGTAGCATTTCAGTGGTTGCATCAGTCAAACGAGCTTCTAATACCTCTACCATGTCAGCACTATTAAGTTCATTTGCTTGAGCACCAATACTTGCGGTGGCGATAACAGCAATTAATGCCAGTTTCTTAAACATGCGATTGCTTGTTGTAGATGATGAACTAACCAGTGAATTTTCATTTGATATTGAGTTAAACATGATGTTTTCCTTTCCTAATGTTGGGTACACCATGGTTATTACAAGCTACGTGCCAAGTTTTAAAAAACAATATAAACGACTGATTAGTAGTAGTTATATTAACTTTAGACAAAAACAGGCTCACAACAGCCACTGAACAATAATCAAACAATTAGTCATTTTCACCATCCTGATAGTGAATTTAGCTAATACTTAATTAGCTAAGCTACAGGCATAAAAAAAGCGCCTCAATGAGACGCTATTTTTAACGAATAAAGACTTAATCATTACTCATGTTATTAGGGTAGAAAGTCACATCAGCAGGCGGCCTACTTTGATGCATTTTCTCAACCGCATCCCAAATAACCTCAACACCCGCACCCGGCTTATGAGCGTTTTCACTAAGATATCTACGCCAGCCCCTTGAGCCAGGTAGGCCTTGAAATAAGCCAATCATGTGACGAGTGATGTGGTTTAAACGCCCGCCTGACTGTATATGCTGCTCAATGTAGGGCACCATTTGTTCAATCACTTGCTCACGAGTTAACACAGCTTTGTCGTCACCGTAAATACGTTGATCCACTTCAGCTAATATATAAGGGTTTTGGTACGCTTCACGGCCGATCATCACCCCATCTAATTGCTGTAAATGCACCAATGAATCTTCAATGGTTTTAACGCCGCCATTAATACTGATATTTAAATCAGCATAATCCCGCTTTAATTGATACACCCGCTCATAGTTAAGCTCTGGAATTTCACGATTTTCTTTTGGGCTTAACCCTTGTAACCACGCTTTTCTGGCATGGACAATAAAAGTATCGCAACCAATAGCTTTAACCGTATCAACAAATTCGGTGAGAAATTCATAACTGTCTTGCTCATCGATACCAATACGGGTTTTAACCGTCACAGGGATATCAGCAACTTGCTTCATGGCATCAACACATTCTGCAACTAACTTAGGCTCAGCCATCAAACAAGCGCCAAACCGTCCGCTTTGGACTCTATCTGATGGACAACCCACATTTAAATTGATTTCATCATAACCGCGCTCAAAAGCCAGTTTGGCACAGGTGGCTAAATCTTTAGGGTTAGACCCACCAAGCTGCAAAGCAAGCGGATGCTCTTCTTGGTTATAAGCTAAGTAATCAGCCTGACCATGAATGATCGCCCCTGTCGTCACCATTTCGGTATAAAGCACAGTATGTGCAGACATCAGGCGCGCAAAGTAACGGTAATGCCTATCGGTCCAATCGAGCATGGGAGCGATAGAAAGCGAGCGGTTGAGTGTTGTTAGAGCCAAAATGGTACCTTATCGAAGAAAATCAACGATTAATAAAATATGATGCTTACTAAAAAACGAACTAGTGATTATATCATTAACAAACGGCTAATTAATATCAGCAGCCACTAATTTCATCACCAAGAAACTAAAATGCTTGATTAACCATAACCCAAAACTGACTTTCATCACCGCCAGTAACAAAGTCGGTTCTTATCACTATACCTTCAACTTCAAAACGTATGCCTGCGCCGTAGTTAGTTTTCATATCATCATGCAGTTCAGTTAAAGTAAATTCATCAGCCACATTGCCAGCTTCGGCAAATAATACCCACTGCCACCAAGGAATGTTATATAGATTAAACACCGGCAGTGATTGTAGTGGCTGCCATTGAGGTGTGACTCGATACTCTAGGGCATAATTGACTGCGCTGCGGCCAGTAAACTGCTTTGAAGAGTAACCGCGCAAACGATCAAAGCCACCTAATGACACCCCAGCAAAACTAGGAGGCTGCTGAAATTGCTGTTGTTTATAATCTTGCTCCCAACTTGGGGTATCCGCTAAGTAGAAATTAATCCCGAGCACTTGTTGCTCAAACCAACTGTTACTCCCAAAAGACATAAATGCGCTTTGTTCAAATTCCCACATCAACCAGCTTGGATCATCATCGACACTAAAGCCTTTGGTGATGGTTAGATTTGTTTGACCACCCTCGGTGCTATTTAGTTTGGCATCGCGGTTATCCCAATTAAAAGCAAGCTCAACACCACGGGCTTCGTCGGCTAAATAGGCTAATGCTTCAAGCTCTCGATACTTGCTAAACGGGGTTAAGCTGATAGAGCTAACACCTGACTCTAATGGGTTCCAGCTAATTGGTGTGGTGTTTTTCCCAAGCGCGTTTGCAGCGCCATGCTTACCTCTGGCGATGGGTAATACATATTCCATGGTCAGTTTGTTAAAGCCTTCATCCCCGACACTAATGACTCGACTGATGTCATTGGCTTTTGGCTCGTATAGGTCACTATTGGGCAAGTAATATATCCCTTGCTCGTAATGACCACGAAACAATTCGGCACTAAATAACCATTGATCAAGCTCTGGCAATTGATAATGATAAAAACCTGCATAACTTAGCCAACTGTCATTGGCAGAGTATAAGCCAATGCCTAATGCTACGGCTTGCGGTTGACCGGCATGCTTTAGGACACCTGCTGCGCCGAATGTGGTGCTCAAGGTCTCAGTTGAAAAGACAATTGGCACAGCGACAAATTCTGGAGACAGTGCTTTTTCAGAGGGCGTTACCGCAGACGGCTTTTCAGCAGTATTTTGTTGCTGTGACTGTGGGTTTATCTCAGAAATAAGCTCAGTCTCTACAACCACTTCCGTATCAGGGCGATGACTCGTTGTGGTTTTACTGGCAGTCACATACTCTGGATCATTTGAAATTACGGAGTGAATAGCTTCAGACTGGGCGACACTGTCGATACTAAAAAACACGCAATAAATCATAACGACTGATTTATACAACTGCACTTAACACTTCCTATCTATGACTAATTTAAGATTCAAGCTCTAGGCTATAAACCATTAATTAAATTGAGATTAATCTTGTAAATCAACCACGACTCTTGGGGTGAGTTTAGTTACTAACTCATAAGCAATGGTGCCAATGTGCTCTGCCACTTCTTCTACAGCGAGCCCTTTACCCCACAGCTGCACTGAATCCCCGACCTTATCAGTTGCATCAAGCCCCAAATCAACGGTCAGCATGTCCATAGAGACTCGACCAACAATGGGCACTCTGCGGCCATTAAGCAACACGGGGGTACCTTCAGGGGCATTGCGCGGATAACCATCGCCATAACCTATGGCAACCACGCCTAGACGAGTATCTTGTTTTGCAGTCCAATAAGCGCCATAGCCAACACTTTGTCCGGCTTTATGCTCACGTACCGCAATAAGGTTTGACACTAACTCCATTGCGGGAACTAGCCCATGATGAACACCTTTATCACCCAGTACAGGCGATACCCCATAGAGTGCGATACCTGGTCTTATCCAGTCACACTGGCTTTGAGGCCAAAATAACGTAGCGGCAGAATTAGCTAACGTTCGATCGCCAGGTAAATCGTTAATCAACTGCTGAAAAGCATCAATTTGCACTTGGGTTAAGGGGTTATCAGGCTCATCGGCACAAGCAAAATGGGTCATTAAATGAATAGGTTTGGCAACTTGTGGGCAAGCCATTAAGCGTTGATAAACAGCCTTGAATTGTTCAATACCAAAGCCTAAACGATGCATGCCTGTATCAATTTTAAGCCAGACGGTAATGGGCGCAGTAAGTGTCGATTGCTCTAACATCACCAATTGCGACTCATGATGCACCACGGTATCAATTTTATGCTCAACTAATGTGGGTAAGTCAGATTGACGAAAACAACCTTCAAGCAACAGTAGCTTAGCGTTAACACCGCCTTGGCGTAATTCAAGCGCTTCTTCAAGTCGCGCCAGTCCAAATCCATCGGCGCAGTCAATACAGTCAGCGACAGACTCGGCCACGTTGAGCAAGCCATGCCCATAACCATTGGCTTTAACCACAGCCATGACTTTACTGTTGGGCGCAATTTCACGCAGCCTTGCAAGGTTAGCTTGCAAAGCTTTACGACTAATTTCAGCACGGGGAAATGGTTTCAAATAACTAACCTTACAGATTGCTTCATTCAAATAATTGGGCAACACAAGACTAAAAAATGAGCCTCTGCGTTAAAACAGAGGCTTTCGGTACGACTAACGCAAAGACTAAATACCTATCTGATGAGATTAATCTTCATCAAAGACTTGTGCGCCAGAATAATTATCAAAACGCGAGAACTGGCCTTGGAACGCCAGCGGCACGCGGCCAATCGGGCCGTTACGTTGTTTACCAATAATGATTTCAGCGACACCTTTTTGTTCTGAATCATCGTTATACACTTCATCACGATAAATAAACATGATCAAATCCGCATCTTGCTCAATTGAACCTGATTCACGTAAGTCAGAGTTAACTGGGCGCTTATCAGCACGTTGCTCCAACGAGCGGTTAAGCTGTGATAACGCAATGACCGGGATCTCTAGTTCTTTGGCTAAGGATTTAAGTGAGCGCGAGATTTCTGCAATTTCTAAGGTACGGTTATCTTTTAATGAAGGCACCTGCATTAACTGCAAGTAATCAATCATGATCATTGATAAACCGCCATACTCACGCGCAATACGACGGGCACGACTTCGCACTTCTGTCGGCGTTAAGCCTGAACCGTCATCGATATACATTTTGCCTTGCTCAAGCATAATCCCCATGGTTGAAGAAACACGCGCCCAATCTTCATCATCTAACTGACCGGTACGAATTTTAGTTTGATCAACCCGGCCAAGTGATGCCAGCATACGCATCATAATTTGTTCTGATGGCATCTCTAAACTGAAAATAAGCACAGGTTTATCTTCATTCATGGCTGCTTGTTCACACAAGTTCATCGCAAAGGTGGTTTTACCCATTGAAGGACGTGCCGCCACAATAACAAGGTCACCCGATTGGAAGCCGGCGGTCATTTTATCAAGATCGGTAAAACCACTTGATACACCGGTCACACCGTTATGGGGGTTATTGTATAACTGCTCAATTTTGTCGACGGTTTTTTCAAGGATCGATTTAATCCCTTCAGGGCCTTCGTTGGCATTAGCACGCGACTCAGCAATTTTAAAAACTTTAGTTTCCGCTAAATCCAGTAAATCACTGGAGTTACGACCCTCAGGGTTATAGCCTGCATCAGCAATTTCATGGGCAACACCAATCATGTCACGTACAACAGCTCGTTCACGTACAATATCGGCATAAGATAAAATATTACCCGCACTCGGGGTGTTTTTGGCAATTTCACCTAAGTAAGCAAAGCCGCCAGCGTCTTCAAGTTGATCTTCAACTTCCAGGCGCTCTGATACGGTGATCAAATCAATCGGGTGACTGCTTTCAACCAAACGGCTCATCGCAGCGTAAATCATCCGATGGGAGCGAGAATAAAAATCTTCGGGCACAAGCGCTTCAGCCACTCTATCCCAGGCCTCAGCATCAAGCATCAACCCACCAAGAACCGATTGCTCAGCTTCAATTGAATGCGGCGGTAATTTCAGCGCATCAACTTGAGCATCTTTGAACCTTTCTCTGGCTTTAAAAGGACCTTTCTGTGACATTAAAACTCCCAATTCCCAACCTGTTTGTAAATATGGTATAACACCGAGGTCATGCAAACATGTAGTACAATGATATCGCGTAACATTTATCCCAACACGGATAAACAATCAGAATAAATAACAACAATAAATAATAAAAAATAAGGAAAGAACATGCGTTATGCACTCGTTGCAGCCCTTGTGCTGTCTTCTGGATTTGCCTATGCCGATGAAGGTCAGTGGCAACCCTATCAAATGCCTTCTATTGCAGATAAATTAGCACAACGCGGCATCGATATTCCTGCTAAACAGCTTGCAGATTTAACCCAGTATCCAATGAATGCGGTTGTGGGTCTGGGCTATTGTACCGCCAGTTTTGTCTCTCCCCAAGGCTTAGTTGTGACCAATCACCATTGTGCCTATCGAGCCATCCAATATAACAGCAAAACTGAACATAATTACTTAGCAGACGGCTTTCTAGCTAATACTAAAAAAGAGGAGCCATCAGCAGGCCCTAATGAGCGATTATACATCACTGAGAAGGTAACGGATGTCACTTCTCAAGTGAATGCGAATTTAAGTCGCGATCCTCTTAGCCGTTATGAAGATATCCAATCAAACCGTAAAGCATTAATCAAAGACTGCGAAACCGACGAAAACTACCGTTGTTCAGTCAGCAGCTTTCATAATGGACTTGAGTATTACTTAATTAAACAACTCATTATTCGTGATGTCAGACTAGTATACGCACCACCTGAAAGCGTAGGGGCTTTTGGCGGCGATATTGATAACTATGAATACCCACGCCACTCGGGCGATTTTACCTTCTTACGTGCCTATGTGGGCAAAGACGGTCAGCCGGCAAGTTATGCCGAAGACAATGTGCCTTATCAGCCAAAAAGTTATCTTAAAATAAATGCTGATGGCGTTAAAGCCGGAGATGGCGTGTTTGCCGCAGGCTATCCGGGAGCGACCAGTCGTTACCGCCTAACCAGCGAGTTAGAGTTTGCCAGTGATTGGATGTATCCAACCTACGCTAAGCGCTATCAACTGCAAATCGACACCATTAATCAAATGGCTGCCGACAATAACGCCATTGCGATTAAATACGCCGGTAACCTTGCCTCCATGGCAAACAGAATGAAAAAACTGAACGGGTTACTCGATGGTTTTAAAGCCACAGATATTGTCGGTATCAAACAATCACGTGAAGATAACTTCTTAGCTTGGCTTAAAAAAGACGCCAATGCTAACCATCAATTGATTGGTGAATTAGAAGCATTACTGGCTGAGCAAAATAACCTCATTCAAACTGACTATTATTTTAATAATGCCCAATCAAGTGCAATACTTGCCGCAGCTAAAAAGCTCTATCGTTTAGCCAAAGAAAAACAACTGCCCGATGCAGAGCGTGAGCAAGGGTTTCAGCAGCGTGATATGAAAATGTTTGCCGCTAACTTAAAACGCCTTGATAGAAGTTTTGATGCCAGTGTCGATAAAACCTTGTGGCTACAAGACTTGAACGCTTACATGGGGCAAAATCAGCGCGTTGAAATTCTTGATAACGCACTGAATAAGATCTCTGATGCTGAGGCATTATCAGCAAAATTAGATGCCTATTACGCCTTAACCACTTTAATGGATAAAGAGCAGCGTTTAGCTTGGATGGACAAAGACGCCCAAGCCTTTGAAACCAGCTCAGATCCGTTTATTCGCTTAGCGGTAGCGCTGCACGACACCAACATGGCACAGGAAAAAGCCGAAAACACTTTAAAAGGTAAGTTATCAACCGCTCGCCCTGAATACATGAAAGCCATCATCAGCTATTACAAAGCCAATGACTGGCCTGTGTATCCAGATGCCAATCGCACCTTACGGATCACCTACGGCATGGTCGATGGTTATCAGTCTGCAGATGCACTCTATAAGCAGCCTTTTACCCGTCTCGAAGGCATAGTGGCTAAACATACTGGCGAAGATCCATATAACGCGCCACAAAAGCTATTAACGGCAATTAAAGCCAATGATAACGGTGAGCACTCTGTCGCATCGGTTTATCAAGATCCACGCTCATGGATTTGTCGTTTATTCTCTTGTTTAGATACGCCAGAAGAATTTAACTCAGTGCCGGTTAACTTCTTATCCAGTGTTGACACTACAGGTGGTAACTCAGGTTCACCGGTATTTAACGGTAAAGGTGAGTTAGTAGGTTTGAACTTTGATTCAACTTACGAGGCGATTACTAAAGATTGGTTCTTTAACCCAACGATAACCCGTGCAGTACACGTAGACTTTCGTTACATCCTATGGATGATGGATAAAGTTGATCACGCCCAAAACTTGATTGATGAGTTAGAGCTAGTAAGAAATTAGAGTATCACGCCCCAACTTGTGCAAACGAGCTTGGGGTGACCCTGACCACTCTCATTACAGGTAAAGCTGAAGCCTTAAAAGCCTAAAATTAAGACATAAAAAAACACCGCCAATTGGCGGTGTTTTTATTTAAATCAATGAGCTATTAATCTTCTGCAACAACAGAGATTTTAACTACTGATTTAACTTCAGTGTGAAGTTGAACTTCAACTTCAAAGTCACCTAGGTTGCGTAAAGCACCTAAAGGTAGACGTACTTCAGCTTTAGCTAGCTCAACGCCTGCTGCAGTAACTGCATCAGCGATGTCGCGGTTGCCCACTGAACCGAATAATTTACCTTCGTCACCAGCTTTAGAAGCGATAACAACTGACTCTAATGCAGCAAGCTTTTCAGCGCGAGCAGTACAAACACTTAATTCAGCAGCTAATTTAGCTTCTAATTCAGCGCGACGTGCTTCGAAAACTTTAACGTTTTCGTCATTAGCGATAACAGCTTTGCCTTGTGGCAAAAGGAAGTTACGAGCATAACCAGCTTTAACAGCAACTTGGTCACCTAAGTTGCCTAGGTTAGCGATTTTATCAAGCAGAATAACGTTCATTATCTAATTCCTCTGATTTAAATACTGCGATTACTGATGTAAATCAGTGTAAGGCAGTAGAGAAAGATAACGAGCACGCTTAATCGCGCGAGCTAGTTGGCGTTGATATTTAGCACTAGTACCAGTAATACGGCTAGGAACAATCTTACCGCTTTCAGTTACGTAGTTTTTTAAAGTAACGATATCTTTGTAATCAATTTCTGCAACACCTTCAGAGGTGAAACGACAGAACTTGCGACGACGGAAATAACGTGCCATGTTGACAGTCTCCTAAGTTTTCAATTCGACATTTTCGGCATGCAAAACCAATTTATTTTGGCCATTTCGCCCTTGTTGTAAAGAGATAAACCCTTCAACTTGGACCTGCACACCTGCTTTTAATTCTTCTGTTACGCTGTTAAAGCGCTTACCACTTAATATGACTTGGATCAGACAATAAACATTTCTCAACATTTGATCGTCATACCGCTGTGTTTTGTGTTCTAGCGTAATCACCTTATGGGGAATGCCGCTGGGACTATCAAAACGCTTTGAACGAGTTATCGTTCCGGTCAACACTAAGTGATTAATCACAGACTAATTATTCAGCAGTTTCTTCAGCGCTTGCTTCAACTTCTTTTTCAGCAGCAGGTGCAGCAGTAGGAGCACGACGTGAATCACGCTCATCTTTTGCTTTAGCCATTGGAGAAGCTTCAGTAACAGCAGTTTTAGTGCGCATTACCATGTTACGCAGAACAGCGTCATTGAAACGGAAAGCTGTTTCTAACTCTTCGATAGACTCTGCAGTTGCTTCTACGTTCATAAGAACATAGTGAGCTTTATGTAGGTCTTGAATTGGGTAAGCCAATTGACGACGACCCCAATCTTCTAAACGGCTGATAGTACCGTTAGCATCAGTGATTAAACTGCTGTAACGCTCGATCATACCTGGGACTTGTTCACTTTGATCTGGGTGAACCATAAATACGATTTCATAATGACGCATTTATTGCTCCTTACGGTTAATTAGCCTCACGTGTGGCTCAGTCAGACCAAGTTGGAGGCAAGGAACGGAATTAAATGACTGATTTAAGCGCGGGATGATACATAAAGCCCGCACAAAACTCAAGCAATACTTGTGTGGTGCATGCTTTATTACCTTTAACTGATTAACTCACTCAAGCAGGCGTTGACAGCAATGACGGTAAATAATGAAAATACCCAGCAAAAAACAATAACCAGCGTGAAATTTAATTTGATATTGAATACACAGATGAAGCCATTGAGCGCTTTGCAGCCACTGCGAATACAGGTATTATGGCGCTTCATCCGTATTTCAGGCGTTCCTAATAACTATATAGAAACAACGTAATGAAAAAAGTCTGTATCTTTATGTCTTCTCTTCTCACAACGTCTTCAGCGTGGGCACTTGTTCCCCCAGACTATAAAGAGCCTCCCAGTGACTTTAAGGCTGAAATTGAAGCCGGTATGCAACTCAATACTGGTAATAACCAATCGCAAAACTTCAACGGCCGCACCTACTTAAATTACGATACTGAAAAAGCCCGTCAGGAATTTACCTTTAAGGTGTATTACGCCGCAGATAAAGACTCTACCACGGCTGAAAAGTATGATGTATTTGCCCAGTCGAGTTATAAGCTAGAAAGCGGCTATATTTTTGGCCGCGGTGAATTTACCTGGGATGATTTTGGTAGTTATACCAAACTGTCGACGGTTTCTACCGGTTATGGTTTTGATTTACTCTCAAACTATACCCAGAGCCTGAGCATAGAAGTCGGCCCCGGTTACCGTTATGACTTACCCAAAGCAACAGATACAGACTTAAACCCTGCAGCCAACCAAGACATCATTTTGCGTACCGCCGCCAAGTACAATGTGAAACTGCAAGAATATACCAGCCTCAATGCCGATTTGACCTCTGAAGTGGGTGAAGATAACAATACCTTGACCTTAGACGTCAGTTACAGAAATACCTTTTTACAGGACTGGGCCTTTAAACTCGGGGTGAACGTGAGATACACAGCGGTAGTTCCTGAAGACAGTGTAAAAACCGATACCATCACCACATTTAACTTGCTATATACTTTCCAATAAATTGCAACGCCGTTACAGCGGCCTGTAATGAGCCTTTTCAACATTCCAGATACAAAAAACGGGCCTTAAGGCCCGTTCCACTATCTGCTGATCAGCTCAGTAAATTACTTCACTAAACGTTGACGCACAGCTTCAAACAAACAAATACCGGTTGCCACTGATACATTCAAGCTTGAGACACTTCCCGCCATCGGGATTGACACTATTGAATCACAGCTTTCACGGGTTAAACGGCGTAAACCTTTATCTTCTGCGCCCATCGCAATGGCTAAAGGCCCTTTTAAGTCTGCTTGGTATAACTCACAATCCGCTTCACCGGCGGCACCAATAATCCACACCCCTTTTTGCTGAATATGACGCATAGTACGGGCAAGGTTGGTAACTTGGAATAATGGAATCGTTTCAGCCGCGCCGCAAGCAACCTTGCTCACGATTGACGTCAGTCCCACCGAGTTATCTTTTGGTACGATAATCCCTTGTACACCGGCAGCATCGGCATTACGTAAACAAGCACCTAGATTATGTGGGTCAGTGACACCATCAAGAATTAACAAAAATGGTAGGTCTGTCTTTTCTAATAAAGCATCTAAGTCCGCTTCAGCCAAGATTTTAGCAGCTTTAACTCGTGCAACAATACCCTGATGCTGAGTGCTCGATGCTTTGTCATCTAGTACTTTACGACCTGAACTTTGTACAGACACACCAAACTCTGTCGCTTTTTTGATTAATGGTAATAAACGCTCGTCATCACGACCTTGTAATACCCAAACTTCAATGACGCGTTCAGGTGAGTTGCTTAGCAAAGCTTCTACTGCGTGAATGCCAAAAATGATATCTTGTTTTTTCATTTACTTATTTTCTCTTGCGCTTTGCTTTAGTCGATGGTTTTTTAGCAGCCGGTGATGTTACACCAGCCGCTGAACTATTTGCAGCTTTAGCTGCAGGCTTGCGCTTTTTTCCGCCTTTAGTGGCAGATTTTTTCGCTTTGCCCGCTGTGCTTTTACCCGCTTTGCCAGAACGCCCCTTTGCTGGCGACTCTGCAGCTGGCTCACCTTTTGCTGATGCGCCCATTTTAGCGCCTTCAAGATTGGCTCTTTCTCTGGCTGTTAATGGCTTCTTATTGGCTTTCTTACGGCTCTTACCGTGATCACCAATCATGATCAGATCGATTTGACGATCATCTAAGTTAACCGCGGCAACTTTGACATTGACCTCGTCACCCACTTGATAAACCTTGCGGGTGTTTTCGCCAATCAAACGCTGACGCATTGGGTCAAACTGATAATAATCGCTGACTAAGCTTGAGATATGCACTAATCCATCGATATACAAATCCTTTAAACGTACAAACAAACCAAAATTGGTCACTGAAGCAATGACAGCTTCAAATTCATCACCAACATGATCTTGCATGTATTCACATTTGAGCCAGTCGCTGACATCACGTGTGGCTTCATCTGCACGGCGCTCAGTAGTTGAACACTCTTCGCCCAGTTTATCTAGCTCTTCAAGTAGATAATGGTAGCCACCTTCTGGGGTCCACTTCTGCTTCATCTCACCTTGCTCTGCCGCTAACAAATAACGGATAACGCGATGTAAGACTAAGTCAGGGTAACGACGAATAGGCGAGGTAAAGTGTGAATACTCTTCTAATGCCAAGCCAAAGTGACCGTCATTATCAGGGGTGTATATCGCTTGTCTCATTGAGCGCAGTAACATTACCTGGATCAATTCAGCATCCGGTCTATCTGCAATTTTCAGCATTAAGTCCTGATAATCTGACGGCGTAGGTTCAGTGCCGCCATTCATTGATAAACCGCGTTCTGCCAGAAACTCTTTGAAGTTTGCCAACTTGGTTTCTGAAGGTGACTCATGCACACGGTATAACACTTCACCTTTATGCTTTTTGACGAACTTAGCTGAAGCGACGTTGGCTAAAATCATACATTCTTCAATGATTTTATGTGCCTGATTACGGCTACGGGGCACAATTGCTTCAATTTTACGTTGCTCGTTAAACACAAACTGGGTTTCAACGGTTTCAAACGCAATCGCCCCACGTTCTGCGCGGCGCTCATTTAAGGTTAAATATAACGACTGTAAACACTGAAGATGCGGGAACAAAGCTTCATGCTCAGGGGCAATCTTGCCACCTTCTAGCATGGCTGCCACTTGCGTGTAAGTAAAACGCGCATGTGAGTGCATCACTGCCGGATAAAACTTATAACCCGATAGTTTACCCGCAGCTGAAATGGTCATCTCAGCCACCATACAAAGGCGATCAACATGGGGATTTAGTGAACACAAACCATTAGAGATTTTCTCTGGTAGCATCGGGATAACTTGCGATGGAAAATACACTGAGTTACCACGGGATCTCGCTTCATCATCTAATGCCGAGTCTGTACGCACATAGTGACTTACATCAGCAATAGCGACCCATAAACGCCAGCCACCGCTAGGTTTAGTTTCGGCATAAACAGCATCGTCAAAATCGCGGGCATCTTCGCCATCAATGGTCACTAAGGGTAAATGTCTTAAATCGACGCGACCTTGTTTATCTGACTCTGGGACTTCATCCGGAATGCGCTTAAGTTTTTTCTCAATAACAGCTGACCATTTGTGAGGCAAATCGTAATTGCGCAGAGCAATTTCAATTTCCATACCTGGCGCCATTGTTTTACCGAGCACTTCGGTCACTTTGGCTGCCGCTTTAACAAATCGTCCAGGACGACGGGTTAATTCAAGCACAACAACGTCGCCAGCTCTGGCGCCATTAGCGTCTTCTTTGGCAATCAAGATTTCTTGGGTAATGCGTCTGTCATCGGCAATCACAAATGCCATGCCAGCATCAACATGATAACGGCCGACTAATGGCGCGCTGCGCTGCTGCACTAAACGAACGATACGCGCTTCACGTCGTCCACGGCGATCGGAACCTGCTTTTTGCGCCAACACTTTATCACCGTGAAAATACATCTGCATATCACGATTATTAATAAAGAGATCGTCACCGCCTTCATCAGATTTAAAAAATCCGAAACCATCACGATGGCCGATAATCGTACCGGTAAGCAGATCCATTTTTTCAGGAAGACCATAACTATGGCCACGGGTATAAACCAGTTGCCCATCACGCTCCATGGCGCGCAGTCGTCTTCTTAACGCTTCTAAGTGGTCTTCATCAACCATTTTTAGCGCGGCGGCGATATGTTCTCTGGTGACAGGTGACTTTTGCTCACGCAAATACTCTAGTATGTATTCACGGCTTGGGATTGGGTTTTCGTACTTGTCTTGCTCTCTCTCAAAATGAGGATCGATGATCATTCAATTTCCAAATAATTTACTCCCTCGTGGGAGTCTTAGCGGTTGTGCAGCTGTGGCTGCTGTGCTCGCTCTATTATACTGGCGGGCATTTTAGCGGCTAACATCTGCAATAATGATGTGGCTTTTTTCTGTGTCGCGGCATCATTAAATACGCTGTTATATAACCAATGGTAACCTAATTGATAATCAACAGGGCTACCATAACCTTCGCCGTATAGGCGAACTAACATCAATCTTGCAGGCAGATCGCCATTGGCTGCTGCCGGCATCACATATTGCACTGCTCGATTTTTGTCTTGCACTACCATTTCACCGTGATAGTAATATTCGGCCAGTTTCAGCATCGCCTCAGCGCTACCTTGCTCTGCAGCAGTTTGTAATAACGCCATGCCACGGGAAGCGTGTTTATCTACACACACACCATGGTTGAGCATTTCGGCCCATAAAAACTGATACATGGGCTGCTGGAGTACTTCTGCTCTAGCTTCAATATCTTGCACTAGTTGGCAGTCATCGCGTTTAACTTGCTTTAAATAAACATCATTGCGGATCAATTTAATTAATTGCTCATCACCATAGATATCCACCGCGGTTAATTCAGCAACAGCTAAATTCGGCAGTAAGCACAACACCAACAAACATAAACGCAGCATAACGATTCTCAATGACACTTTAGTTACTCTATGCATCGGCATTATAGCCTATATCTTGAGTATTAACTGCACAAACAACAATATTTAGTGGTTATTTGAATTGCCAAAATGATTTTAAAAAAGCAGTAAAAAGAAGAGAAATTGCGCGGAGTTACAGTTTCAATTTTATCGTCTAAGGTTTGTTAATTCTGCATATTAAAAAGGCCGCTAAATAGCGGCCTTTTTATGTGTTAGTTAAATGGATTAACTAATACGATTGTCTCGTTTCTGTCAGGACCGGTTGATACGATATCAACAGGCGCTTCAAGTAACTCTTCGATACGAGCAATATAATTAAGCGCTGCTTGTGGCAGTTGCTCAATTGAAGTCGCACCAAAGGTAGACTCACTCCAGCCAGGCATAGATTCGAATACTGGCGTAACCAGATCGTATCCTTCAGCTGCAAGTGGTGTGACAGTTTCTACAGTTCCATCAGGATACTGGTAACCAACACAAATCTTAACTTCTTCAAGACCGTCAAGAACGTCAAGTTTAGTTAGGCAGAAGCCGCTAACACTGTTGATTTGAACTGCACGGCGCATTGCCACAGCATCTAACCAACCTGGACGACGTTTACGACCAGTAGTTGCACCAAACTCTTGGCCTTTATGACCTAAGTAATCACCGATCTCATTCTCAAGCTCTGTTGGGAAAGGACCTGCACCTACACGTGTAGTGTAAGCTTTCATGATACCTAGAACATAATCTAAGTGACGAGGACCAAAACCAGAACCAGTAGCGACGCCACCTGCTGTAGTGTTTGATGAAGTCACATATGGGTATGTACCATGGTCGATATCAAGTAATGTACCTTGTGCACCTTCAAACAAGATAGGCTCACCCGCTTTACGGGCTGTATCAAGTAATTCAGTAACATCAGTACACATACTCTTAAGATAATCAGCAATTGCTAATGCATCATCAAGGGTAGTTTGATAATCAACTGCGTCACAGTCATAGTATTCAGTCAGCATAAAGTTGTGATATTTCATCACTTCTTTTAATTTAACTGCGAATAACTCTGCATTGAATAAATCACCAACGCGTAGACCACGACGAGAAATTTTATCTTCATAAGCTGGACCAATACCACGACCCGTTGTACCGATAGCTTGATTGCCGCGCGCTTTTTCGCGAGCTACATCAAGAGCACAATGGAAAGGTAGGATCAGTGGACATGCTTCTGAAATAAGAAGACGCTCTTCGACAGGAACTCCACGCTCTTTAAGCATGTTGATCTCTTTCATCAAAGCATCAGGAGCCAATACCACACCATTACCGATAATGCATTTCACATTATCACGTAAAATCCCTGACGGAATTAAGTGAAGTACGGTTTTATCGCCGTCAATTACCAGAGTATGACCAGCATTGTGGCCGCCTTGGTAACGAACTACATATTTTGCCTGTTCTGTTAGAAGGTCGACAATCTTACCTTTTCCTTCGTCACCCCATTGAGTGCCGAGTACTACTACGTTTTTGCCCATCGTCTGCTGCAAGGTTGCGGTATAAAGGCGAATTTTAACAGATTTTAGGGGGTAATATGCAAGTATTTTATGCGAAAATTATTAATAGTACTATGCCGGCAGAGACTAGGCAGCCACCTAACCTCCTGAGAGTATTCTTATTTTGCATCGAAAATTCGGCTAAATATTTTTTCCATTGCAGCGGAAATAATAAGGGTCCGATACCTTCAAGTACCAAAACAAGCCCCATGGCAAACATTAACATTTGAAAATTCATGGTCTAGTTCCACTATTTGGTTTACACATTAGCAAAAAACATCGACTACACCATAACGCTTCTAAGCGGTCATCGCATTACATCGAATGACTAATTGGCGTTTTCACCTAAAAAAAGCCAATAAAAAACCCAGCATATAGCTGGGTTTTTTGAATTCTGAAAACGTATTAACGTTTTGAGAATTGTGGCTTACGACGTGCTTTACGTAGACCAACTTTCTTACGCTCAACTTTACGAGCATCACGGGTAACGAAACCAGCAGAACGTAAAGAAGGACGTAGAGCTTCGTCTAACTGAAGCAATGCACGAGTAATACCGTGACGAATTGCACCTGCTTGGCCAGTGGTTCCACCGCCCTTAACAGTTACATAGATGTCAAGTTTGTCAGTCATTTCAACTAGCTCTAGAGGCTGACGAACAACCATGCGAGCAGTTTCACGACCAAAATATACATCTAGTGGACGTTGGTTAACAACGATTTGACCACTACCTGCTTTAGCGAATACGCGAGCAGTTGATGTTTTACGACGGCCAGTGCCGTAGTACTGAGTTGCAGACATTAGCTTACTCCCGTATTAGATATCAAGAACTTGAGGTTGTTGTGCAGCATGGTTATGTTCAGTGCCAGCGTAAACTTTAAGCTTACGGAACATAGCACGGCCCAAAGGACCTTTTGGTAACATACCCTTAACTGCTTTCTCGATAATCATTTCAGGCTTATGATCTTGCAGCTTTTCAAAAGAAATCTGCTTAATACCACCGATGAAACCTGTATGTGAGTAGTAAATTTTGCCTTTAGCTTTGTTACCAGTCACAGTAACTTTCTCAGCGTTAATAACGATGATGTAGTCACCAGTGTCAACATGAGGAGTATACTCTGGCTTGTGCTTACCACGTAAACGAGTAGCAATTTCAGTAGCGATACGACCTAAAGTTTTACCTTCGGCATCAACGACGAACCAGTCACGTGTGACTGTTTCTGGTGTAGCAGTAAATGTAGTCTTCATTTTTACAAAAACCCAATGTTTAAAATTCTGTCTCAATGCTGAATGCGGAATGCAAACAACACAATGACCATTTCAAAGCCCCTTCGAGCTGAAATTGGTTTAAATCGTCCACCCAAATTCGGTGGAGTAACGAGGGCAGGTGGCGGATTATAGACAAAGCTGAGTTAAAAATCACCTAATTTCTGATAGTTTTCTAAAAAACTTCTCTGGTGCTTTAGCTGATTTCATCCCTCAATAACTATTTATGGTAAATGCTCCAACATTAAATAGTCATGTGATTGCATTTCAATCAATCTTGAGCGGCAGCGTCTAAACTCAAAACTGAGTAAACCATCTGTGTAAATATCTTCTAATGAAACTTCAGCAGAAATAATTAACTTCACATTACGCTCATAAAATTCATCTACCATCGCGAGAAATCGCCGAGCAATATCATCACCGGTTGTGGCTGAGCCCATTTGTTCAAGCCCACTTAATAGAACGGTATGGTACAAACGAGCCACTTCCATATAGTCGCGCTGGGATCGAGGGCCGTCACATAAGTCTCTAAAGTTGGCCAATAGCACCCCTTGGGATTGCTGGCGAATATTCACCTCACGGCCTTCAATTTCAATGGCGTCAGTGAATACTTCTGATTCTGGAGCAAGCTGGGCAAAATAGCTTAACAAGTTGGTGTCAGCCTGCTCATCCAGTGGGTAGTGGTAAATCTCAGCTTGCTCAAGGGTTCGTAAGCGATAATCAATACCCGAATCCACATTAAGGATTTCGCAGTTTTGGTTTATTAAGGCGATTGCGGGTAAAAATCTTGCGCGCTGTAAGCCATTTTTATAGAGGTCATCGGGAATGATGTTTGAGGTGGCCACTAACGCGACCCCTTCTTTAAATAAGTGTTGGAACAAGGTGCCCAATAACATGGCATCGGTAATGTCAGAAACAAAAAATTCATCGAAACATATGATGTTATATTGCTGCGCCATTTTGTTAGCAATAGTAATTAATGGGTCCTGAACACCGTCAAGTTCGCCTAAGTCATGGTGTAGCTGGTGCATAAAGCGATGAAAGTGGGCCCGCAGTTTTTTCTCTGTTGGCAGCGCATCAAAAAAAGTATCCATCAAGTAAGTTTTACCACGACCTACTCCGCCCCATAAATATAAACCTTTGACGCTAGGGGCTGATTTTTTAAGGCCGATTGAACCTAAAAGCCGACTCAATGAGGACTGCTGAACATCGGCTGCGATAAGTTCTTCATAAACACGTTGCAATGACTTTACCGCTTGCTCTTGGGCTAAATCATGGGAGAAACCTTCACGGGTTAAATCTTGCTGGTAATGCTGCCAAGGGCTTAACTGCGACACGGGGACTACTCTCTATATACTGCTGAAAATTCCACACAACCATAACATATCACCCTTAGCCGGCGTAACGGTAAACCACATAAAAATTAACCTTTGTTAATGATGGCTGAACTTATTGAAACTTAGAACACTCCGAGGTTATATAGTCAATACAGCTAAACTGAAGTTGTATTTACGCCAGTCACCCATAATATGTGTATAAGCAAAGATTAATTTTCAAGGAGCAAGAAACAATGAAACCCAAATTAACCTTAGTTTCAGCAGCGATATTATCCGCCTCTTTATCGTTAATGCCGGCGTTGTCCCAAGCTGCAATTCCACAAACTGTTAATGGTCAAGCGCTACCTAGCCTCGCTCCCATGCTAGAAAAAACAACTCCCGCTGTCGTCTCTGTTGCAGTCAGCGGCACCCAAACCTCTAAACAACAAATTCCCGATGTGTTTCGATATTTCTTTGGCCCTAACGCCCCCCAAGAACAAGTGCGTGAACGCCCTTTTAGAGGCTTAGGATCAGGGGTCATCATTAACGCCAAAGAGGGTTACATCGTCACGAATAACCACGTTATTAATGGTGCTGATGAAATTAAAATTGGTCTGCATGATGGCCGTGAGATTGACGCAAAACTCATTGGCTCAGATCCTGAATCTGATATTGCGCTATTACAAATAGAAGCGAAAAACCTTACCCAAGTGAAACAAACCAACTCTGATGATATCCGTGTCGGCGATTTTGCTATCGCCATTGGTAACCCATTTGGTTTAGGGCAAACCGTGACTTCAGGTATTGTTAGCGCCTTGGGCCGTAGCGGTTTAGGGATTGAAATGCTGGAGAACTTTATCCAAACTGACGCCGCGATTAATAGTGGTAACTCAGGCGGCGCCTTGGTTAATCTTAACGGTGAGTTAATCGGTATTAATACCGCCATTGTGGCCCCCGGTGGTGGCAACGTCGGTATTGGCTTTGCTATTCCGGCTAATATGGTTAACAACCTAATTAATCAAATTATTGAGCATGGTGAAGTTAAACGTGGCGTGCTTGGCGTTATGGGCCGAGACTTAGATAACGAATTGGCCAAAGCATTTGGTCTAGAAACTCAGCATGGCGGTTTTATTAGTGAAGTCATGCCTGATAGCGCCGCAGACAAAGCAGGTATAGAAGCGGGTGACATCATTGTCAGTGTCAATGGTAAGCAGATTAAAAACTTCCAAGCCTTGCGAGCAAAGGTCGCCACTATGGGCGCTGGTGCTAAAGTTAAAATTGGCATCATTCGCGATGGTGATAATGAAACCATTAATGTCACCCTTGGTGAGTCAAATAGCAGTTCAGGCACCAGTGCTGATGCATTACACCCAATGCTTGAAGGGGCTGAGTTAAGTAATAGCCGTAAAGGTATTGAAATTGCTGAAGTGGCTCAAGGATCGCCAGCCGCCAGAAATGGACTCGAGAAAGGCGATTTAATTGTCGGGCTAAATCGCAGTAAAGTAAAAAGCCTTAAAGACTTAAAAGAGCAGCTAAAGACTCAGCAAGGCGCGGTCGCATTGAAAATATTGCGTGACAATAAGCTGCTTTACTTGGTACTGCGTTAAAGCAGCACCGAATAAACCCTGTTGTTTTACCCAATAAGCATCGTAGCCCTGTTACGATGCTTAATTTTTTTAATCATGATAATATCTTGGGTACTTTTTCATAATTTAGTCAGCCAATGAATTTCAAAGACACAATTTTATATTTGACCAAAGCTGTGGCATTTGGATTAGTCATGGCGGCCGCTTTCATATTTGTTACTTCGATAACCAACAACAGTAATTTCAATAATGGCTTAACCACTACCCAGCACCACAATGACTTATCCTTTGCTAAAGCCGTTCGTCGAGCAGCCCCTGCTGTGGTCAATATTTATAGCCTTAGTTTAGATCAAAATAGCCCATTAAATTCAAGCTCGCTTCAAGGCTTGGGTTCTGGGGTTATCATGAGTAAAGAAGGCTATATTTTAACCAATTACCATGTAATTAAAAAAGCCGATGAAATTGTTATCGCGCTACAAGATGGCCGAAAATTTACCTCAGAAGTTGTCGGTTCAGATCCAGTCACCGATTTAGCGGTCCTTAAAATTGAAGGCGATAATCTACCTATCGTGCCGATCAATTTATCCAAACCTGCACAAGTGGGCGATGTGGTACTTGCCATTGGTAACCCTTACAACTTAGGCCAAACCATTACCCAAGGTATTATCAGTGCAACCGGCCGAAACGGCTTAAGTTCAGGCTATCTTGATTTCTTACAAACCGATGCAGCCATTAATGCCGGTAACTCTGGCGGTGCACTTATCGACACCACTGGCGAACTAATTGGTATTAATACTGCGGCATTTCAAATCGGTGATGAAGGTGGCGGGCACGGTATTAACTTTGCCATCCCAATTAAACTGGCTCACAGCATTATGGGAAAGTTGATTAAAAATGGCCGCGTTATTCGTGGCGCGTTAGGGATTTCAGGCGAGCCGTTAAGCCCTGTTATGGCGCAAATCCTCAACTTACCGGATTTAAAAGGCGTATTGGTCACCGCTGTTGATCCCAAAGGGCCTGCGGCAGATGCGAAACTGCGTCCAAGAGATGTGATTATCGCTTATGCAGAAGAGAGTGTTCCTGGGGTTGAAATGCTGATGGATAGAATTGCTGAAACAGCGCCCGGAGATAGCATCACAATGACCATCATCCGCGAAGGTAAGTCTTATGATGTGCCAGTGATTATTGGTGAGAAGGCTGTCGAACCTTAAGCACAAATTACAACTTAACCATTTAATCATAAAAAAGTCAGCTACCTTAGGTAACTGACTTTTTATTCTTTACTATAAAGCTTTGGCAAACAACTTAAGCAATCTACAGCTTATGCAATACGAACCACTTCACCGCCGATGGCTTTAAACTTCTCTTCGATATGCTCATAACCACGATCTAAGTGATATATACGATCAACGGTTGTCGTACCGTCAGCCATAAGGCCTGCAATCACTAAACTCGCTGAAGCGCGTAAATCTGTCGCCATCACTTGCGCACCGTTCATGCGCTCAATACCATTAATGATGCAGGTGTTACCCTCTAGCTCCATTTCAGCGCCCATACGGCTTAACTCAGGTACATGCATAAAACGATTTTCAAAAATCGTTTCAGTCACATGACTGGTGCCTTCAGCTAATGCGTTTAACACACAAAATTGCGCTTGCATGTCCGTCGGAAAAGCAGGATATGGCGCAGTTTTAATATTAACCGCTTTAGGGCGCTTGCCTTGCATATCAAGTTCAATCCAATCGTCGCCAGTATTAATCACCGCGCCAGCATCTTCAAGTTTTGCCAGAACTGCTTCTAGGCTTGAAGGATCAGCGCTTAGACAGCGAATTTTTCCGCGCGTCACGGCTGCAGCCACTAAAAATGAGCCGGTTTCGATGCGATCAGGCATCACTCTGTGGTTACAACCAGAGAGTTTCTCAACCCCTTGAATACGCAAGGTTGCGCTGCCAACACCGGTAATTTTTGCGCCCATTGCAATTAAGCAATGTGCTAAATCATTAATTTCAGGTTCGCGAGCGGCATTTTCAATAATGGTTTCACCATCAGCTAAGGTCGCAGCCATCAATAGGTTTTCAGTGGCACCAACGCTGACCATATCCATAAAGATATGCGCGCCTTTTAAGCGGCCATCAACTCTGGCTTTAATATAACCTTCTTTTACCTCAATAGTAGCGCCCATTTGCTCTAGCCCTTGCAAATGCAAGTTCACAGGTCTTGCGCCAATCGCGCAGCCACCAGGCAATGAAACATCAGCGGTACCAAATCGAGCCAGTAACGGCCCTAAAATCAAAATAGAGGCGCGCATGGTTCTAACCAAATCGTATGGCGCACAAAACTCTTTGAGATTAGTGGTTGAGATCCGATATTGGCTATTGCCTAACTCAGTGACATCAGCACCAAGGCAGCGAAGTAATTCACAGGTTGTTTTTACATCGCGAAGGTTAGGTACATTCGAAATATTAAAGTCAGTTTCAGCTAAAACACCAGCAAACAGGATCGGCAAAGCCGCATTCTTGGCGCCAGAGATGGTCACATCTCCGGCAAGGGGCTTGCTGGCTTGTATTGTTAATTTATCCACACTAATTCTCTACACTCAGTATTACGCTTACATATTAAATAATTTTTCACGCTTCCACTGAGTCGGCGTAAAAGTCTTGATAGTAAGCGCATGTAACTCACCACTGGCAATATGCTCATTCAGTGGTGCATAAATGGTCTGCTGCTGCTTCACTTTACTCATAGCGTCGAACATTTCGCCAACTGCAACCACTTTGTAGTGGCTACCATCTGAAGTCACATGTACTTCATCTAGGGTTAACGCCTCTGATAAAATCTGCTCAATTACTTTGCAATCCATGAAATGTGCTACCTTAAATTCAATGCTATTGTTCTATGAAAAAGGACTCTAAATCATACAACTCGATAAGTTTTTTTAGATGCTTACTCGGATTAGCCAAGCTCCTTGGCTGAGTGTTGTCCCCATGACAATGACCTAAACATATTAGTTCAAGCAATAAGGCCACGCCTGCACTGTCAACATACTCTAAAGCAGACAAGTCTAACACTTGAGTCGTATCAGTAAACAATTGTTGTTGATTTGGCCACAATTCTCTGACCTCAACCTGAGTTAATTGCCCTTTTAGGCGACAAATATCACCTTGCTGTGAAAATTCAATCACGCAGCATTGCCCTCGTCCTGATCTAAGCGAATATCTTGGTTGGTGCGCTCATAAAGCATGTCGATGACCTTATCGACGCCTTTTTGGCGAATTAAATTGGAAATTTCTGATTGCTTTGACGCCAGTAAACTCACGCCTTCCGCCACCAAATCAAACGCTTTCCAGCTGTCATCTTTTAGACGTCTGGCTTTAAACACCACTTTAATGGGCGGGCGACCATCTTCAATAATTTCGACGCGGACATCGATCATTTTCTCGTTACTAAAATCAGCAGCCGGGAAAAACTGTACTTGCTGACCAGTGTACTCTGTAAAGGCTTGGGCATAGGTAGCCACTAAATAACCTTCAAAAGCATCCACAAACCGCTGACGTTGTTCAGGAGTCGTGTCACGCAGGTATTGCCCCATCACTTTATACGCGGCGTATTTATAATCAACATAGGGCATAAGCTCTTCGCGAACGATAACTTTTAAATAGCTTAAATCATTGTCAATGAGGGCTTTGTCTTTATCAAAACGCGCAAAGGTTTTCTCTGATACTTGCTGCACTAGCTTGAACGGATCACGGGTATCTATGTCATCAGTCGTCAGCTCTGCAGCACCAAGCGGGCTGATGCTTAACCATAAAAAGACACTTAACATAACGCGAATAAACTGCTTCATATACCGCTCCTACTTATCATCCGATGACATGCTATAGATTAACTGACCGATTAAGTCTTCCAGTACTAATGCTGAGCGCGTGTCATAAATTTTATCGCCATCAGCGAGCATCTCAATATCATCATCCATAAAGCCTGGGGTTAACCCCAAAAACTGCTCACCCAATAAACCTGCAGTTAAAATCGATAAGCTGCTGGTCTCTGGAAATTGATCATATTGCTTATCCATAGTGATGCTCACTATCGGTACAAGCTTTTTGGGGTCGAGCTGAATATCAGTTACCCTTCCGACAACCACCCCGCCCACTTTCACTGGCGAGCGTACTTTTAAGCCACCGATATTGCTAAATTCAGCGTGTAAACTGTAAGTTGCCTGATTAGGCTTAAGCTCAACATTGGCCACATTAAATACCAGCACACAAAATGCCACTAAGCCTGACAATAAGAACAATCCAACCAATAACTCTATTTTCCGTGTCAACATACGACTAAACCACTTTAATTAATGAATGCAAAATTTACCCAACTTACCTCCCGCTAACACTCAGCAGTTAACATCAATTGCCGAACATAATCGCTGTCAGTAAAAAATCGAGCGCTAACACTGCTAAACTCGCCTGAACCACAGTGGATGTGGTCGCTCGGCTAATGCCTTCGGGGTTGGGAATGACTTCATAACCACGATATAAAGATATCCAGGTTACCACTACGCCAAAAAGCACACTTTTGATTAAACAATTTACAATATCTTGGCGCCACTCAACCGATGCTTGCAGAATTGACCAAAAAGAGCCGCTATCAATGCCTTTCCATTCAACTCCCACTAAATGACCGCCGATAATGCCAACAAGACAAAACATCATCACTAATAATGGCAGGGTGATAACCCCCGCCCAAAAACGTGGCGCTATGATTTGGTGTAAAGGGTCAACCGCCATCATCTCTAAGCTTGATAACTGCTCGGTTGACTTCATTAAGCCAATTTCAGCGGTTAATGCCGAGCCTGCGCGCCCTGCAAAAAGTAATGCCGCAACCACAGGACCAAGCTCTCTTAATAAGCTCAATGCCACCATGGGCCCTAGGCTTTCGACCGTGCCAAAATCAGCCAGTACCGTATAAGCTTGTAATGCCAGCACCATACCGATGAACAGGCCAGAGACTATGATGATCACCATGGAGCGAACACCCAACACATAAACTTGCTTGGTGATTAAGCCAATATCTTTTTTAACATTCGGCCAACGGGCAATAGCGCCCCATAACATCAGCCCTGCTCGGCCTAGACCTGAAATAAAATCCAAAGCAAAGCGGCCAATATTACTGATAAAGTTAATCACGTCCACTTAACATCTCCTGTTGATAGTCTTCAGCTGGATAATGAAAAGCCACCGGCCCATCGGGTGCTCCATGAATAAATTGCTCAATTTGTGGATTGGTTGAAGCCCGTAATTCAGCAGGCGTGCCTGAAGCGATTACTTTTTTCTCGGCGATAACATAAACATAGTCGGCAATACTCAATACTGCATCCACATCGTGGGACACGACCACCGAAGTCAGCCTCAATGTTTCAGATAATTCGCCAATCAATTTCACCAGCACCGCCATCGAAATAGGATCTTGACCGGCGAAAGGCTCGTCATACAAAATCATTTCAGGCTCAAGTGCTATCGCCCGCGCCAATGCAACTCGGCGCTGCATGCCGCCGGATAACTCATTGGGCATCATCAGAGCGGCGCCCCGCAGCCCCACGGCTTGCAGCTTCATCAACACAATCTTACGAATAATAGTTTCAGCTAACCCTGAGTGCTCACGCAGCGCAAACGCCACATTATCAAACACATTCATATCGGTAAAAAGCGCCCCACTTTGAAACAACATACTCATGCGCTTTCGCTGCTCAAATAATTGTTGCCGCTTCAGTTGGTGAATGTTTTGCCCAGCAAAAAGCACCTCACCACTATCAGGGGTTAATTGACCGCCGATAAGTTTAAGTAAGGTGGTTTTACCTATGCCACTTGGCCCCATAATGGCGGTCACTTTGCCAGTTGGAATGCTGAGACTGATATCATCAAAGATAACCTTAGTCCCTCGGCTAAAGCCCATGTTCTTAACTTCTACAAGGGCTGACCTAGTGGGCTCTAAACTTGGAGTAGACATGTCTATAGAGGAAATAATAGCCTTCCTAGAGAACGAGATGTAGAGCTGAAGTGTACGAAATTGTGTAAGAACCTACAACAAATCAATCACCATGCGTTACAATCCCTAACAATTTTCGCAATAGCGACGATTTTTGTTAATATCTGACAAAAATATCGCCATAACTCAAATAATTGGAACAAGATGCTTTTTAATATCATGATGCTCATCGTCGGATTGGGCGCATTAGTTTGGAGCGCAGATCGCTTTGTTTACGGAGCTGCCGCCTTTGCTAGAAACTTAGGCCTGCCACCAATGTTAATCGGTTTAACCATTGTGGCCATGGGCAGCTCAGCGCCAGAAATGCTGGTTGCTGCCACCGCATCAATGGAAGGCATGAGCGATACTGCAATTGGTAACGTGCTCGGCTCAAACGTGGCTAACATCACCTTGATATTAGGGGTTACCGCATTGTTTGGGGCTATTTCAGTTCGCTCAGAAACCTTAAAGCGTGAAATTCCAATCATGATTGCGGCAACCGTATTAGCTGGCTACCTTATTCACGACGGCATGCTCACCCGTGTTGAAGGTGGGGTATTATTAATCGCATTTTTCGCCTTGATGGGCTATTTCATTTGGAGCGCGATGCGAAATAAGAAAAAAGATGTCCTAGCTGATGAGTCTGACGCAGAGATCCCTAAAAATGTACCCACATTACATGCTATTATCTGGATCATTGTTGGTATGGTGTTATTGCCACTCTCGGCAGACTGGATGGTGACAGGCGCGGTAGGCATTGCCAAGACATTTGGCTTGTCAGATCTGGTCATCGGCCTGACCATTATTGCCATTGGCACCAGTTTACCGGAACTAGCAGCATGCATCGCTGGCGTCCTAAAAAAAGAAGACGACCTCGCGATTGGTAATATTGTTGGCTCAAACATTTTTAATATTTTAGCAGTGCTGGCCATTCCAGGGCTGATTGCCCCAGGTGAAATCGACATAAATGCAAGCGGTCGAGATTTTTACATGGTACTAGCAACCAGCACCGCATTAGCAGTACTGGTATTATCGAGTGGCGCTAAAAAGCAGCTTACTCGCTGGCATGGAGCCCTTTTATTAATCGTCTTTATTGCGTACCAAGTTGTCTTATTTCAGTCACAATAATGGGGCATAAAGATGTGTGACTCACCAAAGCGTAACCCGAAATCGCTTTGGACAATAGAGAGATACATATGACAGAACAAACACAATTGCGCCAATGGGGTCGTCAAGTCATTGATATTGAAAAGGCAGCATTAGATAACCTTTATCAATATGTAGACTCAGACGAGTTTGGCCAAGCCTGTGAACTCATTTTAGAATGTAAAGGCAAAGTCATTGTCATGGGCATGGGCAAATCTGGCCACATTGGCAATAAGATTTCTGCCACACTCGCCAGCACAGGCACGCCTGCATTTTTTGTTCACCCTGGCGAAGCAAGCCATGGCGACTTAGGCGCTCTGGCAAAAAATGATATTATTTTAGCCATATCAAATTCTGGTGAAGCCAGTGAAATTCTCACCTTAATGCCCGTTATACAGCGCATGGGGGTCCCGGTAATCGCGATTACGGGTAAACCAGAATCCAATATGGCCAAGCTATCTAAACTGCATTTATGTATTGAAGTGCCTGAAGAGGCCTGCCCATTAGGGCTAGCACCAACATCAAGCACTACCGCAACCTTGGTGATGGGTGACGCCTTGGCCGTAGCATTATTGCAAGCGAAAGGCTTTACCCGTGATGATTTCGCCCTATCCCACCCTGGTGGATCTTTAGGTCGTAAACTATTACTTAAAGTCAGCGATGTAATGCACAAAGGCGCTGATATTCCACAGGTGAAAAGTGAGCTCTGCATTACTGAAACCCTATATGAGATCTCAAATAAAGGTTTAGGTATGACTGCAGTGATCGATAATGCAGACAAGCTAGTCGGGATCTTTACTGACGGTGATTTACGCCGCGTCATCGATGCTGAAGTGAACCTTCGTACTACCGCTATTGCCGATGTAATGACAACCAACTGCATTACCATCAGCCCAGGTATTTTAGCCGCGCAAGCATTACAGATTATGGAAGAAAAAAGTATTAACGGTTTAATTGTCGTAGACGAGAACCAACGCCCAGTCGGCGCACTTAACATGCTCGATATGGTTAAAGCTGGAGTCATTTAACATGTCATTACACGAAACACTGCACCAAGGTTTTTACGGCCCAATCTCTGATGATGTTTGGCAAAAAGCCAAAAAAATTAAGCTGCTTATTTGCGATGTCGATGGGGTATTTTCCGATGGCCGTATTTATTTAAGTAATGCAGGGGAAGAGTTAAAAGCATTTCATACCCGTGATGGTTATGGCATTCGCTCTATTTTAACCAGTAATATTCATGTTGCTGTGATAACCGGGCGTAAATCTGCCATTGTGGAAAATAGAATGACCGCTTTAGGTGTCACTCATATTTATCAAGGTGTTGATGATAAACTAGTCCCTTACCAAAGCCTGTTAGATACCTATGGCGTTAGCCCAGATGAAGTCGCCTATATTGGTGATGACATGGTTGACTTACCTGTGATGAAACAGGTTGGCCTTGCAGTTTGTGTGGCTGATGGCCATCCTTATGTTAAACAACATTGCCATATGACCACCACCATTAACGGCGGAAATGGCGCATTACGTGAACTCACCGATTTGCTATTACTTAGCCAAGATAAGTTTGAAAATGCCCACGGAATGAGTATATGAGCCGAGTGACCTTCGCTATTATCGGATTTTTTGGCGCAGCCTTAGTCCTTTATTGGCAAGTACAAATTAAACGTAGTCAGATGGAGGCAAGTAAATTGCCTGCCCCTGCTCGCCCTGATTTTATCGCCAATGACTTACGCACCACTGAATTTAATGAGCAAGGTTTAGTGCAAAGCCGAGTCTCAGCGAAATACATGGAGCACTTTCAGCAAAGTAATGAAACCATGTTTACTGAGCCTGTCTACCTTATTTATCCTGAAAATGGTGAAGCCGAATGGCAATTAAGCGCAGATTTAGGCAAGCTGAATAATGAAACAGGCAAAGTAGTTTTAGAAAATAATGTTATTATTGATGCAATAAACATCGACGAGCCATTACAATCTTTGACAACCACCATGTTGGCACTCGATATGAACACCATGATTTTGACCTCAGATAGACAAATTTTTGTTACTGGGTCAGATTTTAATATACAAGGTTTAGGCCTGTATGCTGATTTAAATGCTCAAGAACTTGAACTTTTAAGTCAAGTAGAAGGAACGTATGAAGCAAAGTAAACTTTTGATTGCCTCACTACTCAGTGTAGTCAGTATTGCCAGCGCCTATGCAAAAGAAGGCGATTTACAGCAAGAGCTTAAAGTCGCAGCTGTGAGCCAAAAAGCTGACATAAAAAACAATCAGGTCATCTTCTATGGCCCAGTTAATGTGACTCAAGGGTCGATTAACATTAATGCCGACGAATTACGCGCATTTGGCACCGAAAGCGGCACCCAAAAAACCATGGTTGCCACAGGTAACCCTGCGACATTTTCCCAAGAGTTAGATGATGGCCGTATTGGTACTGCCAGTGCCGATGAAATTAAATATGAGCTTGCCACTAGCATTTTAACCTTAACGGGTAATGCTAAATTGGACCAAGCTGGCAGCCAGGTTACTGGTAACCTAATTAGCTACAACATTGAAAAGCAGCAGTTAATTGCTGAAAGCACCGGTACTGGTGAAGATCGGGTTATCACTATTTTTCAACCAGAAAGTCACCCAGACTTGATTGATTCTGAAAAGAAAAAAGATGAGCAACCACATTTACCAGACAGCGCTAAACCCGGTGATGACACGCCACCAGCTATAATTGAAAACAACAATTTATCTGCTGTAGAGGCTGTGAACTCAACTGAAACACCCGAAGTAACTGAATCACTTAACGCTGAGGCGCAGGCGACATTGTCAGCCCCAGCAGCTGAGCAAAATGACTAATGACCCAAATTACGTTAACCGCTGAAAATCTCGCTAAGAGTTATAAAAGTCGCCAGGTAGTAAAAGATGTCAGCCTGACGGTAAAAACCGGCCAAATTGTTGGCTTACTTGGCCCTAATGGTGCGGGTAAAACCACCACCTTTTATATGGTCGTAGGCCTAGTCAAAAGTGATAAGGGCCGCATTCTGATCGATGAAGATGATTTAACCGCAGATCCAATGCATTTGCGCGCCCGAAAAGGCATTGGCTACTTACCTCAAGAAGCCAGTATTTTTCGTAAGCTCACAGTACACGATAATATAATGGCAGTGCTTCAAACTCGCAAAAGCTTATCAAATGAGCAGCGCATTGAAGAACTGGAACATTTATTAGAAGAATTTAACATAACTCATATCCGTGATAGCCAAGGTATGGCGTTATCGGGAGGCGAGCGTCGCCGAGTTGAAATTGCACGCGCATTAGCGGCAAATCCTAAGTTTATTTTATTAGATGAACCTTTTGCAGGGGTAGATCCTATCTCAGTAATCGACATCAAGAAAATTATTCAACAACTTAAAAGCCGTGGTTTAGGGGTGCTAATTACCGACCATAATGTCCGTGAAACACTTGATGTGTGTGAGCGAGCATATATTGTGAGTCACGGAAACTTGATTGCTGAAGGAACACCTGCTGAGATCTTAGTCAATCAGCAAGTTAGGTCGGTATACTTAGGTGAACAATTCAAGCTATAGTTAGCACTATTCAGTTTTTAGTATGGCATTCGCGGCCAACAACAAACCTTAATCTAGTCTATTTTTCTAGGATCATAAACTAGCGCCCACACTGTTCGTCGCGATGATGTAATTCAATTAGGGACAAGCGGTACATGAAAGCCTCACTCCAACTCAAAATGGGTCAACACTTAACCATGACCCCACAGTTGCAACAAGCGATTCGCTTATTGCAACTTTCCTCATTGGAGCTACAGCAAGAAATTCAACAAGCACTTGATTCAAACCCGCTATTAGAGCTTGAAGACGAATTCACTAAAGCCAAAGAGCCCGTAAAAGAAAACGCCCTGCAAACTGACACCGATTTTAGTGATAATAGCCAAGTCACCATAGAAAAAGACACCTCAACGGTTGATACCACTGAATCGCTCACTAAAGATTCTATGCCTGAAGAACTCCCTATGGATACCACATGGGATGAGGTGTATACCGCCTCGCCGACTTCTGGCTCTGGCGCAGTATCGAGCGGTAATGATATGCCGTTTCAAGGCGAAACCAGTGAAGGCTTGTATGAGCATCTTGAATGGCAAAAAAACCTCACTCCCTTTTCTGAAAATGACTTAGTGATTGCAACCGCCATTATTGATGCCATTGATGAGCGCGGTTACCTCACCCAGAGCGTTGAAGACATTTTGCAATCCTTAGGCACTGACGATATCGAACTCGATGAAGTTGAAGCTGTACTTAAACGGGTACAACACTTCGATCCCGTCGGCATTGCAGCGCGAGATTTAAGTGAGTGTCTATTAATTCAATTAGGCCAATACCCTAATGAAATTCCTTGCATAGATAATGTTAAGTTACTGATTAAAGATCATCTTGATTTAATCGCCGGTCGTGACTTTAGGTTACTGATGCGTAAAACCAAGCTTAAAGAAGATGATTTACGTGAAGCCATTGAATTTATTCAAACGCTCAATCCACGTCCAGGCTTGCAAATTACCCCCATTAAAGATGAGTACGTCATTCCTGATGTTACTGTACTTAAAAAGAATGGTCGCTGGGTGGTCGAGCTAAATCCCGATAACATGCCTAAAATTGGCGTTAATCAGCAATATGCAGCTATGGCCAAAGGCGGTTCAAGCCAAGCTGACAGCCAATTTATTCGTGGTCATTTACAAGAAGCTAAATGGTTTATCAAAAGCATCGATAGCCGTAATGAAACCTTACTAAAAGTGGCTAACTGTATCGTACAATTTCAGCAAGGTTTCTTTGAGTTCGGTGAAGAAGCCATGAAGCCGATGGTGCTCAATGATATTGCTGAAGCGGTTGAAATGCACGAGTCGACCATTTCACGGGTCACGACCCAAAAATACATGCATACCCCCCGTGGACTTTTTGAACTAAAATATTTTTTCTCAAGCCATGTAAGTACCGATGATGGTGGAGAATGCTCTTCTACAGCAATTCGCGCATTTATTAAAAAGCTCGTAGCTGCAGAAAACCCGAAAAAGCCTCTTAGTGATAGTAAAATGGCGACACTATTGGCTGAACAAGGGATTAACGTTGCTCGACGTACGATAGCCAAATATCGAGAGGCAATGCTCATCCCTCCCTCAAACCAACGCAAAAGCTTATAACTTTTGTTATTGGAGGATGACCTATGCAAATTAACCTGACTGGAAACCATATTGAAATAACTCAATCTTTACGGGAATACGTGCAAACAAAATTTTCAAAGCTTGAACGACACTTCGAACAGATCAATAATGTTCACGTTGTGCTCGATGTTCAAAAGCTACAACAGATTGCCGAAGCCAAACTGCACCTAAAAGGCGGTGAAGTGTTTGCTGTATCGCGTAACGCTGATATGTATGTGGCAATAGACGCCCTGATAGATAAGCTAGACCGTCAGGTAATTAAACATAAAGAGAAACTCACTAAGCATTAACGATGGAACTTCGTACCATCCTGCAGCCGGCGTGCACTACCTGTGCCACTCCGGGCAGTAAGAAAAAGGTACTGGAATTAATCAGCAATTTAATGGCTGCCCAGTACCCAACCCTTTCTTCACAGGCTATTTTTGAAAGTCTAATAGCGCGTGAAAAAATGGGCAGTACAGGTATAGGAAATGGCATAGCAATTCCACATGGGCGCTTAGATAATATCGAAGAACCCATTGCTATTTTAATCAAATGCGAAGAGCCAATCGCCTTTGATGCCATAGACAAGCAACCTGTAGATATTTTATTTGCGCTTCTTGTACCTGCAGATCAGTGCCAGCAACACCTAAGCACATTATCTAGCATGGCAGAGAAACTCAGTGATAAATTGATACTTAAACGACTTCGAAAGAGTCATGACGCTACAGAACTTTATCAGGTTATTACTGCATGAAACTTGTCATCGTATCGGGACGTTCAGGTTCAGGAAAATCAGTCGCACTGAGAGTGCTTGAAGATTTAGGTTATTACTGTGTTGATAACCTGCCACTGCCACTGATTGGCAGCCTGCTTGAACAGCTTAAAGATAGTAACGAGCTTGTCGCCATTAGCGTCGATGTGCGTAATATCGAAGAGCAAGGCAAAGTACTCAAAGAGCAAATTGCTTTACTGTCTGACGATACCAGCATTACCAGTTTCTTTTTAAACGCCAACGATAAAGTGTTACTGAAGCGTTTTAGTGAGACCCGCCGATTACACCCACTGTCTAAGAATCAAATTTCGTTACAAGAAGCCATTAAGCTTGAGGGGCGGTTACTCGAACCCATAGCCAAAATGGTTGATCACTATATCGACACCTCGCAAACTAATATCTACGAATTGAGCGATCATGTTCGGCAAATCTTGCTAGGCAGTGTTGATAAAGAATTAGTGGTACATTTTGAGTCATTTGGCTTTAAGCATGGCATGCCGGCTGAAGCAGACTTTATGTTTGATGTGCGCTTTTTACCGAATCCGCACTGGGAGCTTGAGTTAAGGCCCTACACAGGCCTAGATGCGCCCGTGCAAGAGTTCTTAGAGCGACAGCCTTTGGTGAATAAGTTTATCTGGCAAATTGAAAACCTTTTTGACACTTGGATGCCACATTTAGAGCGTAATAACCGCAGCTACCTGACCATTGCCATTGGTTGTACTGGCGGTCAGCACCGTTCGGTTTATATTGCCGATCAGCTCGCTAAACGTTTCAACAACTCTAAGCACAAAGTCAGCGCCCGCCATAGAGAGCTTGGCATTGAATAAGCTAACCACATCGCCAGCCAAAACGGTGGCCTATTCAAAGCAAATTACCATCAGTAACAAGCTAGGCTTGCATGCGCGAGCGGCGACTAAATTGGCAATTTTAGCTACCGAGTTTGACGCAACTATCACCCTTATCCAAGGTGAGAAACAAGCCAGTGCTGCCAGTGTATTGGGGTTATTAATGTTAGAAAGTGGCATTGGTAAAATCATTACTGTTGAAGCTCAAGGCCGTGATGCAGAAAAAGCCCTTGAGGCCGTATGCAAGTTAATCAACGATAAATTTGACGAAGAAAGCTAACCGCCTGCGCCCAGTAACATCTCCAAGGAAACACAGCGACTCACCTTTACCATTATTTTATTAGCTATACTCAACACACCACCAAGCAGTATTAGCGTATTTATGAATTGCGCATCAAGCCATCAGATATTAGAAATTTCTTCATTCTTTCCGGTGAGTTAAGTTAACATTTCATCATCGTCTTTTCAGGAGTAGCCAATGGGTATTGAAGTCATCGACAGCGAACTGACCGAACAACGTCTTAATCAGCTTACACAAGCATTAGGTAGCGGTATGTTTGTTCATGTCAGAAATATGCTTCATGACATGGCCGCCTCCGATGTCGCATTAATTCTTGAATCATCACCGCCGAAAACTCGTCAAGTGTTATGGCAACTGATTGATCATGAGCAAGCGGGTGAAATCCTAGAAGAACTCGGTGAAGAGTTAAAAGATTCACTCATCAGCGCTATGACCCCAGAAAAAGTAGCCCAAGCCACCTCTGGGATGGATACCGATGACTTGGCTTACATCTTAAGAAGTTTGCCAGATGCTGTTTATAAAAAAGTACTGCAATCCATGAGCAGTCAAGACCGCCATCGCGTCGAACAAGCACTGTCATACCCTGATGACACCGCTGGCAGTATCATGAATACAGATACGGTCACTTTGCGTCCTGACGTTAATATTGATGTGGTATTACGCTATTTGCGCCAGCGCGGCAACTTACCCGATACCACAGATACCTTATATGTGGTTGATCGCAACGATCATGTGCTTGGTGGGGTGCGCCTTGCCGATCTACTCACCTGTGATCCTAATTCAACCATTCGCAGCATCATGGATCCTGAATTAGAAAGCATCCCTGTGGACATGCCTGATAATGAAGTGGCGCAATTATTTGAACGCCATGACTGGATTTCGGCCCCAGTGGTAGATGAAGCACAAAAATTATTAGGCCGTATTACCATTGATGATGTGGTCGATGTTATTCGTGAAGACGCCGAACACTCAATGATGGGGATGGCGGGTATGGATGACGATGAAGATACCTTTGGCCCCGTAATGAAAAGCACCTTCAGACGCTCGCTATGGCTTACCATTAACTTGTTTGCCGCCTTACTTGCTGCATCAGTAAGTAATATGTTTGAAGGCACGTTAGAGCAATTTGCCACCATCGCGATTTTAATGACTATTGTCCCTAGTATGGGCGGTGTGGCAGGCAATCAAACCTTAGCTCTGGTTATTCGTGGTATAGCCTTGGGTCATATTGGCCAAAGTAACTCCCGTTGGCTTATCGGTAAAGAATTAGCCATTGGTTTTCTTAATGGCCTCATGTGGTCGGTACTGGTCTTCTTTGCAGTGTGGCTATGGAAAGGTGATATGGCACTGGGCGGTCTCATTGGCGGCGCGATGCTCATTAACATGACCGTTGCCGGACTAGCGGGGGCCAGTATTCCGCTCATACTTAAAAAACTCAATATCGATCCGGCATTGGCTGGCGGTATGGTACTAACCACAGTCACCGATGTGATTGGCTTATTCGCCTTTTTAGGCTTAGCGACCATTTTCTTAATGTAGCGCCGTAAAACCCCCTCTCTCATCAGCATAAAAAGCGGCATTTATTGCCGCTTTTTTGTGCCTTAAAACCATAGAGTTTTAATGGTTACTTTTGTTTACCAATTAAAACCAATTCGCACCAAAATAGTACTTTTGCACCAAGATGTTTCACGCCCACTTTTTAGAGCTAACACTTTAAAAAAATAAGTCACTGTAATAAAAGGGTAAAATATTTATTTCATAATTGGCACAAGTATTCCATTGAGTTACGTATCACTAAAGAGGTAGCTTTTAATTTGACCAATTTAGTGGAGAAATTTAAGCCTTATAAATTTGAATATCAGCAGGAGTCGATGATGAAATTATTACACACATGTTTGAATCTTTGTCGTAATCAGTGCCACTTTTATAAGCATGTAGGCTGTAGCCTATGGGAAGTAGAATAGTCTTATCGTTAAGCCGACGAAGTTAATCGCTTTTAAATGCTTGGAGCTAATATGTCAGCACAAACAAAGTTTTATCCCGAGAGCTTTCAGCAGCAAGTGATCGCTGAAGTGAAGCAACATAATCGATTAATTTCTGATGTTGCTAAGCAATACTGCATCTCAGCAAAAACGGTTTACCAATGGGTTAAAAATAAAGAAACCGCGATGACATCAAAAACTAATGCCGAGGGCGTGACCACTCGCAAGCGTACACAAGCTAAACAGAAAAGCGCTTTAGTGTCAGAGATAGCTCACTTACAACTTAAGTTATCTCAGCTGAATCAGCAGCTGTTATCGATTAATAGCAATTAGTGGGGATTAACACAGTTCCGACAAACTTGATTGAATTAAACGCTGCCCCCATCGGCAATTAATTAGCGACAAATCTATTGTAAAATATAGAGCTGTTCACCCTCAGGTTTGTCAATTTTATTACATAAAAAGCTGATATAAAGCAGCTATGTAAGCTAAAAACCTGCAACAGGGACTAACAATAATAATAGGTCGCAGGAATGCCAAAAGGCAGTGTAAGGCCGGTGCTAATGAAAGGATGTCATTGGTGCCCGTGAATACGAAACGAATTGATTTTATAACGATTCCGGTAGGTTTGATTCGATAAGCGCACCACCCCAAGTGCACTTATTAAGAAGCTAATATTCCGACGATAAAGGCTTTTAAACAATCAAGCTTGTCAATTTTATTCAAGCTCAGTGACTGCATTCCCCCCATGATTGCAGTATCACTGAATTGAAACCTGCAACAAGGCTAACAATAATTATAAGTCGCAGGTATGCCTACAGGCAGGTAAACCACCCTAAAGTAAGGATGTCACTAGGGTGATTGGAGATAGATTCAGGCAGATTTGATGTGTTGCTAACTGTTCCCCAGCAGTGAGCAATAGAGGTTTTATTAGGGCTTAAGCGCCCAAGGTAATACTTCTATCAACATGGCTAATTTATCCGTTTCAACAAGGTGACAGCACTCTCCCCCATGCTTGCATGGTCACTGAATTGAATACCTGCAACAAGGAATAATAACAATAATATGTCGTAGGCAAGCAACAGCGTAACCCTGATGAATGGAAGTCATAAGGGGAAATATTAAAAAGCATAAACTAGGAGATGTATTACGAGTATTAACTAATTTAACAACCAATAGCTTTGATTTGATTGATGGTCGTCCCCAGCGACTATTGATTATGAAAACATTCTATACCCCTTACTTCATGGAATTGCTTTCTACTATCAAACCTATTGAGTCCGTTGACGACTATTTGGACATGAGCAACTGCTTCTCTCCCCAGTTTTCGTAGTGAGCGAATGAATAAGTTTTCATCAACAACAGTTTTAATGCCGATACATTTTGTCGGTAGACAATGCACAAAAAGCCCTGATGGAAGGATCCATCAGGGCTTTTTTATCTTTAAACGTTATAAACGTTCTCAGCCTATGTAGAAACAGCGCCACTCAATTAGTCTTTTTCTGCGGCTAATCTCATATAGCGTTGTGATGACCAGTCAAAGTAATACTCTTGCCCTTGCCACTGATAAATTGTTCTGCCGTCTCTTTGGATAGCGCGGGCATTTTCAGGTAGCTGGGTTAAGCCACTGGCGTATTCAATACTGGTGGTGGATCGTTTCGGTGGAGACACCACTTGATGTTGCTGCGGTTGCACATAGTTTCTGCGGTAATGGCGATCATAGTAATCATAGCGATAGGGCGTTTGCCAGCCGTTATTCCAGCCCCAGCCATTATTCCATCGATTTCCCCACCGATTATAATAAGGGTAACGCCAACCGTTATTCCACCCCACACCGACGCCCCAGCGCACTGATGAACCTGAATGACGTGAATGACGTGAATGACCATGATGACGATCGGATGTAAGATATCGCAGTTGCGGCAAGCCATCAAAAGCTTGCATGCTAGCTGAAATCTTGTGGAGACTCGCGTCTTGAGCATTAGCCCCTTGGGCATTAGTGCTTATGCCAAGCATTAAACTCAAGCCTACAGTTACTGAGATATACCCTTTTAAGCTCATCAGATATAAAGCCGTAAAGCAGGTCTTTGGCAGTGTCTGTTGTGCTTCTTTGTTCATCTCACGCCCCCTTTGTACCTAAGCAGCATTTTCTACAGCAGCTAATATAGGGCAATTAAATGGCAATTACCCTATAAACAAGTCTAGCTCAAAACAACCTATAACCAATAACCATCGCTTAACCCTATTTTAGAAAAATGCTCATAGATACCGGCGCTATCTGGTTAATAAAAATCAACGACCAACAAATAAACATCGCTTAACCCTATTTTAGAAAAATGCTCATAGATACCGGCGCTATCTGGTTAATTCAAATCAACACCTAACCCATAATCATCGCTTAACCCAGTTTTATAAAAATGCTGATAGATACGCGGGCAATAGCTATGAGCAGGTTAATTAAAATCAACGACCAACAAATAAACATCGCTTAACCCTATTTTAGAAAAATGCTCATAGATACCGGCGCTATCTGGTTAATTCAAATCAACATCTAACCCATAATCATCGCTTAACCCAGTTTTATAAAAATGCTGATAGATACGCGGGCAATAGCTATGAGCAGGTTAATTAAAATCAACGACCAACAAATAAACATCGCTTAACCCTATTTTAGAAAAATGCTATAGTGCGCCCCAAAGAGCGATTAACAATAGAGTGAATAAGCCATGAGTTTTAAGGATTTACGTAGCTTCATTGATCACCTTGAAGCTAATGGTGAACTAAAGCGGATTAGTTATGCTGTTGATCCCAATCTAGAAATGACTGAAATTGCCGATCGCGTCTTGCGCTCTGGCGGCCCTGCGTTGTTATTTGAAAACCCAACCAATAACGACATGCCAGTTTTAGTGAATTTATTTGGCACTCCAAAACGTGTTGCTATGGCGTTAGGTAAAGACGACCCACTGGCTTTGCGTGAAGTGGGTGAATTGCTAGCTTTTTTAAAAGAACCTGAGCCGCCAAGTGGCTTTAAAGACGCTATTGCCAAAATACCTAAGTTCAAACAAGCGTTAAACATGCCGCCAAAAACCGTGCGCAACCCACCTTGTCAGGAAGTGGTATTAACTGGTGACGAGGTGGATTTAACCAAATTACCGGTACAACATTGCTGGCCTGGCGATGTGGCGCCTCTAGTGACTTGGGGATTAACCATTACTAAAGGTCCGCGCCAAAAAAGACAAAACTTAGGGATTTATCGCCAGCAGTTATTAGGTAAAAACAAACTGATTATGCGCTGGCTTGATCACCGCGGCGGCGCATTAGACTTTAAAGATTTCAAAGAAAAACACCCAGGTGAGCGCTACCCTGTGGTGGTGGCATTAGGCGCCGATCCAGTCACTATTTTAGGCGCGGTAACCCCTGTGCCAGACTCAATGAGCGAATATGCTTTTGCCGGTTTACTGCGTGGTGAACGCACCGAAGTGTGCAAAGCCATCAGTTGCGACTTAGAAGTCCCAGCCACCAGTGAAATCATTTTAGAAGGCTATATTGACCCTGAAGAAATGGCTGAAGAAGGCCCTTATGGCGATCACACTGGTTACTATAACGAAACAGACAAGTTTCCAGTTTTTACCGTCACCCATATGACCCAGCGTAAAGATGCGATTTATCACAGCACCTACACAGGTCGTCCACCGGATGAGCCTGCCATGTTAGGTGTGGCGTTAAACGAAGTCTTTGTGCCGATTTTACGTAAGCAATATCCTGAAATTATCGACTTTTACTTGCCGCCTGAAGGTTGCTCGTATCGCATGGCAGTAATTTCAATTCGGAAGCAATATGCCGGTCATGCTAAACGGGTAATGATGGGCGCTTGGTCGTTCTTGCGACAGTTTATGTACACCAAATTCATCATCATCGTTGATGAAGACGTCAATTGCCGCGATTGGCAAGATGTGATTTGGGCGATTACCACCCGTATGGACCCAACAAGAGATACCGTAATGGTGGATAATACGCCGATTGATTACCTTGATTTTGCCTCGCCTATCGCCGGTTTAGGTTCAAAAATGGGCTTAGATGCGACCAATAAATGGCCAGGTGAAACTGACAGAGAATGGGGCACGCCAATTGTGATGGACCCAGCAGTCAAAGATAAAGTGGATCAAATCTGGGACGAATTAGGTATTGATGATAGCCCAACGCTATAATGCCCAGCTAAAGAGTTAACCCTCTACCCTACAAATAAAATAAAAACACCCTTCAAAGAAAGGGCTACCAAGGATGTTAGATGAACACCATTCGCTGTAAAGTTGAAAAGATCACCCCATTTAATGATGCTGTTTTTCAGGTCATACTTAAACCAGAAGTCCCTTTTGACTTCAAAGCAGGGCAATACTTATCCATCGTTATGGGAGAAAAAGACAAACGTCCTTTTTCTATCGCCTCTGCGCCTAACGCTGATTTAATTGAGCTGCACATTGGCGCCGCGGTATCAGAAAGCTACCCAATGCAAGTGGTTGAGCGCCTAAAAAACAACGAGTTTATTGATATTGAAGCCCCTGCTGGCGAGGCTTTTTTTCGTCAAGACAGCCAACGCCCTCGCATCATGATTGCTGGCGGCACGGGGTTTTCATACATTAAGAGTATTATTGAGCAGCAAATTGCTAGCGGCCATACAATAAAAACACAGTTTTACTGGGGTTGTCGTAACGAGCAAGCCATGTACTACCAAGACATTGCCCGCCAATGGCATGCAAACCATGAATGGTTAGAGTTTATTCCCGTTGTTGAAGAAGCGACAGCTAACTGGAATGGTAAACAAGCCAACTTGCTTGAGCAAATAAACCAAGATCATATCAGCTTAGTGGGTTACGACATTTATATTGCTGGCCGTTTCGATATGGTTGGCGCCGCCCGTGAAGTCTTTCGCGGTATGGGCGTAGAAGAAGCTCACCTTTATGGTGATGCCTTCGCATTTATCAAATAAGCCTAATTGATTTACCCATTAAAAAGCCGACTATTTTAGTCGGCTTTTTGTTTACCCCCATTATTTCTTCGCACTAAAACTCAATTATTCAGTACGCTAAACTAATGGCTAGAATTGTACTTTCTCATATTTAGACCAAGCTACAAGTCCATCCATAAAAGGGAATATCCATACAGCGGTATTCTCAGTGGAATGCACTCTAAAGAAAATCAATTCGGTTTCTTGAATATCCATTCGACGAATTTCACGGTAAAAGCGCATTGCCGACGGGGTAACGAAGTCTGGCTTTATAAACTCTTTTTGAGCTATTTTGCTATAGAAAACGTCAACCTCATAATCGCCAATGGTTTGTTCATATTGATTAAACGTACCACGGGTTTTCCATTTAATTGGCGTCGTACTGCAATCTTCGTCAGTGATGCAGATCGTGGTATAGATTTGGCCACTCTTTTCACCGTCATAGACAAGTGAGAGACTAAAATCACCACGGATAAGCTTCTCACCTGCTGCGGGAAAATACACGTCAGCATGGTAATGATGCTCGATAATATTGCCAACGCTATCTTTTGGGATCAGCACTCGATTAAATCGAATACGTTCTTCCATTTTTTTAGTTAACGGTACAAATTCACGCATATTCAAGCCAGCAGGCTCTGGAGATAGCGCATTGATATTGATAATCCCAACACCATCACAATCATCTAATGAATAACCAGGACAAGCAGCAAATGAATAATTGTTGCCATTGGTCAATGCAAAAGCACTAAAGCCCTTTAATCCTTGGACAAAGTTACTTTCAGGCGCAATATGTTTCTGCCACTTAGATTTATGCAGTTGATCAGTATCGTTTTTGTATAATAAAGTTGCGCTTTCTTCTAAGCCACCAATATTAATCTCAACTTGCTTGTCACTGCTCCAAAATGCGGTATTTTTAAGGACTTTATGGTACTCACATTGATACCAAGCAAGAATGATTAATCCAATAACAAATAACGCACCAGCAATTTTCACCATCACACTGACATCTAAAAAAGCAGCTCTAATCGTACCGGAGTCAGTTAAAGAAACCATTTTCACATGGCTGCGTTCATCAATATGAAGCTGGTAGCCACGTCTTGCGACAGCTTTTAAATGAATCTCAGAGAAAGGTTCTAATTTACGGCGTAATGTACTAATACACTGCGTTAATGAAGTAGGCGCAACCACCCTATCAGGCCATCCTTCCGCCAATAGGTGCTCTTTTGTCCAGATTTCTTCGCTATTATCTAATAATTTAATTAATACTGCATTTTCAGAAAAAGTCAGACTGGTTTTCTCATCATTAAGATGATTAATCAGCTGCTTGGCTGAAGTATCGAGTGTTAAATATGAAGTGATTTTTAGCACTGCCTGCACCTAAAGTTTTACTATTGAGTCAATTGAAATCACATGAATCATAATTCATATCTTATCAAAAATATGTGATTACCGACTCAGTCTTAAAATATTTTAAAACCAGATAATACAGACACTTATATAGATATACCTCAAAATATATTTTTGTTAATTACTGCTATTAACATTGTGAATGAATAACCATTTCATTCTCTAAAATTAAGCATTGCAGTTAAAATATTTTCCGATGAAATAAACTTTGTGAAATCAACATCATTACCCCAACCCATATTGTTAATGCGATATACAAGTTAGACAGAGGAAATTGAACTAACGACGATAAACTACTGCTAGTATCCTGTTGAGGGGCAGCAACTAACATCAGAGCGCGGAAAATGTCACTTGGATTAAGCAATATCATTACCTGTAAAAGTTGACTAGAAAGCTCCACAGTTTCCGCTACCATAAGTGTGAGTAAAATAAGGTCGTAAACCAATACAACCGCTACCCAAATAAACAATAAAATAGCAATGGCTTTAGCTTTTTCAGCCACCTGCAAACTCACCACATAACCCACTAATACAAAGCACATACTCAGTAAAATACTGCTAAACACTAAATGACAGAACAACGGCAACAATAATGACAATTCAGTGCCAGTAAACACATGAATAAGTGCAGCTGTTAATCCAAAAGAAAATACAATAGTGCAAGCTAGCACAGTGATATGGCCAACAAACTTACCTAATAATATCTGACTGCGGCTTAAAGGGTATGACAATAGCAACAGCAAGGTACCAGACTCTTCTTCACCAATAAAACTGTCATAACTCAACAAAATAGCCGTTAATGGTAAAATAAATACTCCAATGGAACTTAGACTGGCCATTAACATTGGCAGCTCTGGAACAGCTAACTCACCCGTGACAACTGAACCTGAAAATGAAATTATTAAGGATAAACTAGTTAATATCAGACCGATAAACACAACCCAACGATTACGAAAGTTGTCTTTAATTTCTTTACTGGCGATGGTTAAAATAGGTGTAAACATCATAATTCCTCAAGCAACGTTTTGCTGACGGTTATTCATGCAGTGATGATAAATATCACTTAAACCAGGTTCTTCAATAGAGAAGTTATAAACGCCACAATGCTGCGTGAGATACTGCATGACTCTTGGCTTATCTACCTGATGAATCAATAATTGATTATTCACAGCCAATGTATTTAAAAACTCATCCTCTGCTATCGCTTGATTAATTTCCTCTCCTTTAAACAACACTTTTAAGTCTGTTAATTGGCGCAACGTCTCTACACAGCCAGAGGCTAATTCCATGCCGTTAGCCATAATAAAAGCACGATCAATATTATCTTCAACAACTGCCAACTCATGGGTACACACTACAATGGCGCAACCTTGGCGTTTGAGTTCATCAATCTTTTGATACATAAACAGTGAGGCCTGTGGATCAAGTCCAACTGTAGGTTCATCAAGTAATAAAATATCAGGAGATGACAATATTGCTTGGGCAAAACCTAGACGCTGCTTCATGCCTTTTGAATAGCTTTTAACCGGATTATCTTGCGCATGCTCAAGGCCAAACTCTTCGAGTACTTGTAGAACTTTTGATTTATCAATCCGCTTTAACGCGGCAAAATAATTCAACACCTCTTTGCCGGTGAGCTTTTCATATAAACTGATATTTTCAGGTAGGTAACCTAGATTGATCTGACGGCGATCTTTCTCATGAGTCACCGTTTTACCCATCATGGTAATTTGGCCCGATGTGGGTTTTACTATGCCTAACAGCATTTTTATCAGGCTAGATTTACCTGCACCATTATGCCCCAGCAATGCTAACGTTTCCCCCGCATGTACCTGTAAACTGATATTGCCTACGGCAGTAAATTCACCGTACTGTTTAATGAGGTTCTGAACCTGAATAACTGAATTTCTTGGCATAAAAACCTACTTATTTAACGAATGCTCAGAAGGCTGAATTGTTGAAACTATGTTTGAATTTACATATGAATAATCTGCTAGTTCAGCGGCATAACCAATATTGGAATTTGCAGTCGGACTCATCATTGGAAAACTATCCATCACACCTGCTTCCGGCATAATTTGAAATTGCTGCTGAGTCCAGCGCAGCAAAGAAGCCACAGGACTTTTCAATAAAAAATGCGCTTCAGGATAAAGCCAATACAAACGATCTAAATGATCGCTTGGCTGATAAGCTTGCTCGCTAAACCCATCACCTGTTCGATCCCAACCGATAAAACCGCTCCAATAATTCCCTTGTTCTTTATGACTCCATTCAACAATCGTATCGCCGACATACTTCACATGAGCTTGATTATTAATAAACTGGTTACGATATATTTGATTGCCTTCGCCGCCCATCGCCATATAAATACCAATTTCGCTATTAGCAAATTCATTGTTATAAACACGGTTATCACGGGCGCCATAAATGAACATGCTTTTACCTTCATCGCCCGTTGGCATTTTAGGGTTTGCATTAACGATATTATTCACATGATTGGCTTGAACGTCTGAGTCATTGGTCATGTTTAGCAACACACCAAATATCGCAGCACCATTAACTTGATTATGATGTAGATTAATCCGCTTAGAGTTCATTAATGCGTAACCACCATCGACTTTTGTGGCTGCATTATTAAAGGCTTCGTCATCTTCGGTATACATGTAATGAATACCGTATTGCTGCTTAGAAAATTGATTATTGGTGACTAAACTGTGTTTACCTGATTCTAGATACACGCCATCTCTTACATCTTTAATTACATTGCCATTGATAACAGCATGATCCACACGTTTTAGATAAATACCATCGCCTCTATCCAATACAAAGCGTTCAGCATCGCCGCTAATCAGGTTGTGAGAAATTTCAATATGATGGCTATTATCGGCGCGAATGCCAAAGCCATCGCCAGTGAGTACATTGTCAGCGATCACAATGTTTGTCATGCCATCATTAATCAATATGCCTGCATTCAGTTCATATTGATCGTCTCCCCAATTGAGAATGTTTAATTGCTTAATATTGACGTCATTACTGGCAATCGTGATGGCGCTACCTTGACCTTGAGCATCAATAATTGACCTGGGATGACCGATTAATGTGAGGGGCTTATTAATAATCGCATTACCAAGATAGGTTTGATTACTCAAAGCAATGCGGTCATGAGCACTCGCGTCGTCAATAATCTCTTGCAATAAAACAGATTTGACTAGTGGATTAACATTTATTTCCATTGAATCAGCAAGCGTAATAGGTGCAGTAAATACACCAATAATCCACCACCAAATCAATACAAATTTACCCATGGAGTTTCTCACTTTCATCTAACCAATTATCTGAATTTGCTTAGCTAATGACTTTTAATAAATTAAAAACATTAATACTTTACCAAGCTAGCACCTTTGTTTTTATAGGCTTAATGATGGCTCATATTCTCGCCTAATAATTCAATGGTAATGTCGTCAAACTTCAATACAGCCCCACCAAACTCACGGGCAAAATCTTGCGCTGCTTGTTCAGTACTAAATGAGGCTACAGCTGGGCCCATCACCGCTTGTCGACTGGTGCCATAAACATATGTCGCTGTTTTACCGTCAATAAAGAATTCATCTTTGGGATTATCCCAGTCTGTTTTGGCCATATCATGCACCCAAACTTGGTTCACCTGACGGGTATTTTCTGGCTGTAACAAAAAGCTGAACATGTCTCGTGTTGAGCAAAATGATGGGGCATTAGCGACATTATTCAGCTTTAATTGGCCTTTAGGCCCAGGATATTTGGTGATTATCATGCCGCACATATGACAGCGATCATGCTCATGAATTTGGTGAGCATGACGGTCAACTTCAGCCACTATGTTTTCGGGAGTACAAGCAAATAAAAATGGCACCAATAATAAAGATAGTATTTTTTTCATATCAATTTCCAACTGAAACACTGGGTAAATCATTCATATTAAAAAGAATCACCCTCAAAAATAACTAAAGGAAGTCATGTGGCTTGAGGGTGATTCAGGCAAACGTTAAATTGCGTATGTTTGTCCTGCATACAGGATAAACATGCGTAAACACATCATGCCGCTAATGGCACAAAATCCTGATAAGTAAAATGCTTTAGCTGAATGGCTAAAGGTTTTACCTGTGGCGAAGTTAAGCAAGATAGGCCCTAAGAACCCAACACCTACAACACCAATCCAGAATAGATTTGCCCATACACCAGCTGTAAATGCTTCAAAAGCTGATTGCGCACCAGCATTACCCGTTGCAAGCGACATTGCGATCATGCAGATAAACAAAATTTCAGCAATCATGATTGGCCATTCAGCCCCATGAAGGATTTTAAGTTCACTGCTGTGCATGTCTTCTTTGAACAAGAATACCGACAACATTTTTGATGCAGCCGCACCTGCTGAGACACCTGACGCTATAAATAGCGCTGGTAAAACTGCAGTATTAATCAGTGGGAAGCGGATTAACGCTGAAATCAAGAAACCGGTATAAGCACATACAGATGCCGCTAAAATTAATGCTGTCACTTCACAAGGTTTGCGAACTGGTTTAAGCATATTAATAATAGGTAGCAAGAAGCTTAATGCTGGAATCGATTTGATTTCATCTTCAAAGGCATAAAGACACAACACTGCCGTAAGTGGGATGTACACACATAAAGCGATAACCCCTACTGACATCACAGATGTGAAGTTGTAGAACACCAAGATACGCCAGAAGAACAATGGGTTGGTTAAGTCTAAAACCAGACATAACATACCCAGTGCAATCGTCACAAACGAGATTAAGCTGGCAGCTTTATACAGTGGGGTAGTTTCAGTTTGGCCTTTAAAAAAGCGAATTGCTAAAGCAACCACTAAAGAACCGCCTGAAATACCGGCTAAGAAAAGGTAAACAGCAATTGGCCAAGGCCATGCAACCCCTTCAGATAGCCCCATGGTAAACTCCATTGAACCGTCCATCTTATACCCCCAACTTAACAACTGGAATGTAACGAAGGCTTGGTTCAGTACCAAATTGAGGCTTCATACGCACAGAGTCTTTCACCGCTAATAATTTATTAACGTATGAGGTTGGATCGTTAGCATCACCAAAGATCAACGCATCATATTTACACTGTTGTACACAAGCTGGTAACTCACCTTTTGATAATTTGCTGTTTAAACAGAAATCGCAATTATCAGCCACATCAGTTTCTTCATTAATAAAACGTGCATTGTATGGGCAGGCGCCAATACAGTATTTACAACCTGCACATTTACTTGCGTCCATGGTGACGATCCCTGTTTTAGGATCTTTATGTGCCGCACCTGTAGGACATACACTGACACATGGCGCGTTTTTACATTGCTGACAAGAAACACGAACAAACTTACGTTCGCAGTTACACTCTTCTTTGCCACAATGTGGACATGCTTGCCCTTCAACACCGCCAGATTGATGTTCCATCAACATTCTTGATTTGCCGTCAGGTAAGTTATTTGCGACATTACATGCCTCTTTACACTCACCACAACCGACACATTTATTTTGATCAAACACCATAACGTAATGAGGTTTGTTAGCATCTTCGTTGTCATCTTTAACTGAAGTACAGCCCATAGGGCCCAGAATTAAAGAAGCAGCTCCAATACCTTTTAGAAACCTCCGTCTTTCTATATTTTCACTCACAACATCCTCCCTAGTGCAGCTATCGCTGACTGGTATTTATTGGTTCGCTGCAAATTCAAATGACGAATCATCGACTCAATTCATCTAATTTAAATTCGGCTTTCATAATTGCGTTATTAATAGATTGTCTATTAAAAGATTGAGTTTGATTGGACAGTAAGATGCGCCAGTGATCTATCGCGTCAACATATTCACCCTTAAGGTAAGCATCTGTTGCGAGTAGCAATCTGGTATTAAGCTCATCACGTTGAAAACTCAACGCTGTATCAATGACCATTTTGGTCTCAGGTAAAAACTGACGACTATCTCGGTAATACATTGATGTCGCTTTTATGCCTAATAACTCAGCATCAGCACCCACTAGCTCAATTAACTGATCTAGCGTCGTCACAGAGTCAGCATATAAACCGCCTTCTGCATATGATTGTGCTAACGAAATAAGCGCTAATTCATTTTGTGGTTGTTGCTGAACTTGATCTCGCCCTTTAGTAATACTGGCTGCAATCAAGTAATCCACCGATTCATCTGCCTGACCTTTATCCCAACCTTGGAAATGTCCTCCACTAGCATATATAGATAACGAAAAAATCAATACAGCGACTGACATCCATAATGGACTTTGATAAGAACCAGCAAGCTTAAATTCATCATATTTAAGGCAATGCTCGCCATTGTTACCGTCAGCCACTTTATTGGCTTGTTTCATCACAGTGCTGCTCAAATTACGGTTATATACACTGTGATGAAACCAGAAGAGTCCGATAAATATACTCAGACATACTGCTATACCTAAGACCAGAATATTCATAAGTGTCTCTTCTTTCTTGAATTTAATTAATGAGTTATCACCAAAATTTCAATGACAACTTGTTGTTAGTAAAAGCTTAGTGAGAGCCCATCATGCCGTTCATGCCCATACCTGTTAGGCCCATACCTTTTGCGTTTTCACTCGGTGCTTCAGACTTAACTAATTCCACTTCAAAAATTAATGCGGTATCACCAGGAATATCACCAGCACCGTCTTTGCCATACGCTAGCTCAGATGGAATGGCAAAACGAAAGGTTGAGCCTTCAGGCATCAAGCGTAAACCTTCTTCCCAACCAGCAATGGCTGTCAGTAATGCAAAACGAACTGGATCTGTCGTTTCATCAAATACAGTCCCATCAACTAATGTGCCTTTGTACTTCACAGTGACCACATCTTCAGGGTTAGGTTTTCTGCCTTCACCCATTTTTATCACTTCATACTGCAAGCCAGAACCCGTCACCTTAACGCCATCTTTCGCTTTGTTTTCAACTAAGAAAGCATCACTGGCTTTTTTACTTTCAAGGGCAATTTGTTGCATTTTTTGGCTACTCAATAAATTAAGTAGTTCACTTCGATCGTTTAAGTAAGTCAGCACATCTTCATCAGACATTTTTTGTTCATTCTTAAGCGCATCAATCACACCATCAATCACCAATTGAACATTAATTTGAGCGCCAAGCTCCGTTTGGTTATAAATTTGGCTTGATAGGTAATTACCAATAGAAGCGCCCATGCTGTAAGACTGTTTTTCAACATCGCTTTCTACGTTTTGAGCAGCAAAACTGCCTGCTGATAAAACCAATGTCATACACGTTGCAATGGCTAAGGTACTTTTCTTTAATAATTTCATTTGGCACTCTCTCTTGGAAAATAGATTGACCCAGCGACAACACATCATCAGGTCTTAAATAGGTAATAAAATGGTTAAGGTAATTCTGTTACTCTTCCTGACAATCGCCAGCCGTAAATTCCATCGGCCATATGTCTAACCCCTGTGTAACCTAGTTTTACTGTTTCTCGTGCAGCCATCGCACTTGAAGTACATAAAGTGTTAGCACAGTAGAACACCATCACCGCATCCTTATTTTTTGGAAGTAACTTTTTCCAGTTCTTAACGTTGAAGTACACCGCACCAGGGATAAACCCTTCAGCCCATAACTCCAATGTGTTTACATCAAAAAAATAAACATCTTCATTGCCCACTAACGACTCAGCTTCACGCATTGAAATCGGATTAAGCTGAATGTCATTAATAGGAATTGGAATGAGATCCCCACCCGCACCAGCAAACACTTGTGCTTGCACTGCGACGAACAACGATACTGAAATCAAAATCTTGCTAAGTAGTTTTTTCATGGTTTTCTCTCAAAATATCTCGGCATCGGCTGACGCCGAGTTATTAAAAAATGGCTACTCACATACGTGAGTAGCCATTAGGGTTTTACATTTTTTTACCATTAATAATGGCTTGAGCTTGAGTCACGTAAGTGAGTGCTGCATCAATACGTTTATGGGTATAACGCGCACCATGGACACCCCAAGAACCATCTTTTTCAAGCAGCGTCACTGCATCTTGTGCTTTATCAGCCAATAGAAGAACTTGTGATTTATCTTCAACAGATAACTTAGTCACTTCTAATAATTGGTCGATAGTGTCAAGAGCGCCGACAACTTGAGCGTAAGTTTCTTTGATAGGCGTTTGGAACTTCATCACTTCGCCGTAGATCTCTTGTTGATCTTCGTAGTGTAGGCTTGGATCAAGTTCTGATTGGAACTGACTGTGACAACCTTTACCATTAACGACATTATCATCAGAGATAGCAGTACGAGCACAAGACCACATTAAATCTAAGTAGTTATTACCATTAGCATTCTTCGCAACAGTCCAACCTTTCACAGTAGATTCACGAGGTTTGCCTTCTGGTGGGTTCAATGTCTTCTGAGTTGGGTCGATTTCAATCTTCCACATGTGCGACTTACGAACCGCGTCGAAACCAGCTTGATCAGGGAACTGCATTGCGGTGAAGTTTTCACAACTGCCCATGTTAGGCATGTGACAACTTGTACAGCTTTGGTCGCTATGAGTCTTAGTGTTTGCTGCGATTTCAGCTTGCGCTGCGTGACAGTCAGAACACTCTTTCTTCATTTTCGGTTTGGTATAACCAGACTTCCAATCGTTGCTTGTAACTTCATGTGGATCATGACAGGTCGCACAACGCATGCCTTTTTCATAATGCATAGAAGCGAACATTTGCGAACCTTCAGTACCACATGATGGACATGCAGACTTCATTTTCACACCAAAAGCATACTCAAGTTTATCTTGGCCTTCTTCAGTATCAGCTAGCTCATCAACGAAGTTAAAACGTTGGTGACAACGTTCACAATTCGAAGGCATTCCGCCGCCATTACCACCATCGAGATGACCACCTGCTCCGTGACATTCTTCACAAGCAATACCTTTAGAAATGGTATGTTCTTGTAGTTTTTTAGGGTCACCTAAAGCAGCTAAGTATTCATCTTTAGTTTCGAAGTCGAACTTGAAGCTATGACACACTTCACAGTAAGAGCTTGCAGGTTGGAACAACATTTCTTTTTCATACTTCGCACCGTATGAGCTCATGCCCACTTGGTGAGAACCACTTGGACCAAATGCTTTACCATCGTTAGTTTCAGGAAATTCTGGGATAACTGCGTTAATTTTGGCAGCCATTTCAGGCGTTAACCATTCAGCCCAACCACGTGAGAATTGGTTACCACCAGCGACCATTTTACCGCTGCCATCTCTCAATAAGCCGTCACGAATATGGTAAGTACCACGGACTAACCATGCATCAATGAAGCCGTATTTAGTACGTGGTGTACCCACAGTTGCGTAGATCATGTCAGGCGTAATACCATCAGCCAAAATAGAGGTATCTTTGGTGTTGTACATGGTCTTGTTCAAATCGTTATCCACTTCTGGATGTTCACCAGGGAAACGAATTGTTTTAGAGTGACGAGAACGATTCCATGCTTCGTATTGAACAGCATGACATTCACCACATTTTTCAGGTCCAACAAACTTGTTTGGATAATCAAGAATTGATTTAGCACCTAAACGATATTGAACAGCGCTTGGACGACCCACACGTTTGCTATATTTAGGGCTATTACCTGTATCTAAATACTCTTCACCACGATCACTAATGTGGTAATCACCCACTAAGTTACCTTCTTCATGGTATTTAAATACTGGATGGTTCTGGAATAAATAATCAAAAAGTTCTTTTTCTTGAACAATATAATCTTGTAGCGTTTTAACGCCTTTTGATTCTTCATCTCCATTTGGATTTGAAATAACTTTCTGTGCTGTCTTACCCATTTCTGGCAAACTATTATACTTGCCACCAGCAGCTGTTGCATTGCCAACAATGCCAAGACAAACTAGCACACTTAGTGCTGCTATCTTGTATTTAGCCTGTTTCATTGTCCCACTCCTAATCATCATTATTTTATATGTTGCAGTCGAACCTGGCAGTTCAGCTAGCGATATAATTAATTTGAGCAAGACTAAGTTTAAAGATAAAAACCAATAATTTGTTGATCTAGATCACATCATAAAACGCCTCAGACCTAACAAAACCTAAAAACAATATTAACCAATAAAAACAACAATATAATTGTATTTTTATTTTTATTTTTTATATAAAAATGCCATTTTTTATCTATGAAAAATCATAAATATGTTTTTTACAAAATAAAAATATCTCAATATTAAAATTAGCAAAATTATTAAGATCAACCTCACAGAAAAATATCCTCAACATAGATAACCTTCAGTTGCTTCTTATTTAATTGATGATATAAGTCGCTAGAAACAAGTCGTTTAAAGACAACAAAACGTCTAATTAATATTGATATAACTTTCTCATTAACAAAATAGATTTATTTGATATTAATTATCAACCCCTCCACACAATATATAGGTAATAATATGATCCCAGAGATTGGACATTTACTGTTAATAATAGCCGCTGCGTTATCATTATTATTAGCCGTTATTCCTATGGTAGGTTTATATAAGCGTAATGCTTATTTAATTAGCTATTATCGCCCTATCAGTAATATGATGATTAGTGCTTTTTTAGGTGCGATTATTTGTTTAGCTATTAGCTTTATTAGCAATGATTTTTCAGTAGCCTATGTCGCTGATCACTCTAATACTCAGTTAGCGACTTTCTATAAAGTCGCTGCTATTTGGGGCAGCCACGAAGGCTCAATGTTATTTTGGGTGAGTGCTATCGCGTTATGGACGGTTATTATTGCCAATACTCATAACAATGAAGCTGATCATGCTTTCTTTATCCGAACAATTTCAGTGCTAGCAGCTGTTATCTGTGGCTTTAGCTTATTCATCATTTTCACCTCAAACCCATTTGTTAGGTTATTACCCAACTTCCCTATCGAAGGTCGAGACCTCAACCCTATCTTGCAAAACATTGGCTTAATTATTCATCCACCGTTATTATTTCTAGGTTACGTTGGTCTCACGGTGTGCTTCGCTGCGGCAGTTGCTGCACTCATGGGAAAACAGTTCACACAACAGCATGTGCGCTATTTACGTCCTTGGGCTATTTTGGCGTGGGTTTTCTTAACAGGGGGTAATGCGTTTGGTTCTTGGTGGGCATATAACGAACTAGGCTGGGGTGGTTGGTGGTTTTGGGACCCGGTTGAAAATGCCTCTTTTATTCCTTGGCTAGTTGCCACTGCATTAGTCCACTCAGTGGTGATGACTGGACGCTTCGGACAATGTAAAAAGCTCACCTTGTTTCTGGCTATTTTAGCATTCTCATTAAGCTTACTGGGCACTTTTATCGTACGCTCAGGTGTGGTGCAATCCGTTCATGCATTTGCTGCGGATCCAACTCGTGGTATGTCAATACTGCTATTGTTGGTACTGTTTTCTGGTAGCGCCTTAGCACTTTTTGCCACTCGGGCTCAATATATACAATCTACCGATAAGTTTGCCTTAATTTCACGCAATAGCTTGATATTAATCGGCAACTTGTTACTGGTTATTGCAGCTTTATCGGTACTACTAGGTAGTTACTATCCGATTATTTACCGAGTTATTACTGGCGTCACCATCTCTGTAGGCGCTCCTTATTTCAACAGTATTTTTGTCCCTATCCTGGTACTACTCAGCTTATTAATGGGGCTAGCCCCTCTACTGCGTTGGCAACAAGATAGCGCTAAGAATCTGAAAGTGCCTGCGTTTTTGCTAGGTATCTCAATCGTATTAGCAGCAATCATCAACAACTCATTTGAACAAGCAAATGCTTGGTTCTTCATCGGTTTAATGTCTGTGACTTGGTTAGTGCTCACATTGATCATTGCCATGATCCAGCATCAACTTCATACCAGTTCAATAACACAGACTCGTCGATTTTATGCTATGTGTGTCGCTCATCTTGGCGTCGCAGTGGCTATTTTTGCAGGCTCTGTTGTATCAAACCTTGAGCAAGAAGAAGTGTTGAGCATGGGCCCTAATCAAGGGCGAACACTAGCAGGTTATACCTTCGTATTTGAAAACACCCAGCAAGTTTCAACCAACAGTTACGATGCGCTACAAGCCAACATTCGTATTATGGATGAGGAAGAAACGACGGTAGGTTATGCCTACCCGCAACGTCAAACCTTTAAAACTAACGGCATGCAGATGTCTGCAGCAGGAGTCTATTCAACCTTAGGTAAAGATTTATATGTCTCAATGGGCAACCAGCTCAACGACACAGAGTATTTAGTGCGTATCAGTTACAAACCTATGGTGAATTGGTTATGGATTGGCGCAATCTTGATGATGTTAGCAGGCGTATGGGTTGTCATAGCTTGCCGTGACAGCACTGCATCAAAACACTCACCATGTCGCACTAATGATCAGAAAACATCTCGACTAGAGGAGGCAACCTCATGACCCCATTCTATCGAATGCTCCACCGCATGTTCAGCCCTATTTCAGTGGCCATATTAACCGTGTTATTGATATTTAGCGTGCAAAATGTCACGGCTTCTGAGGCATTATCCCACCGAAATTATTCTGCTGATGAAAAACGTCAACTTGGTTTTGAAATTGCCCAAGAACTGCGCTGCCCAGCATCTGATAATCGCAGTTTATTTGATTCGGAAACCCAAATAGCAAACGAGCTTAAAGGGCACATATTTCAAAAACTCGATCAGGGTCAATCCAAACAAGAAATCATTGATTTTATGGTAGCCCGTTTCGGCGAACGAATCCGCTATCAACCTAGCCTGCACTCAGGCACGTTAGCTTTATGGCTCATCCCAATTGGGTTGTTTTTTTTCACAATAATCGGTGGTATCGCTTGGATTATTAAACAACCCCAAACGCCAATTAAACTCCATTTAAACGAGAATGAATATGAATAAATTAATGCCAATCACGTTACTGCTTTTAACTGGCTGCGTTACTTTTAATGCTGCTGCAAAGCCTGTGGATGTGAAAGTCTATGAAACGGGTGAACAAATAGAGAAACCTATGGTGATGTCGCGTTTTGTTGAGCTGCGAAATGCGCGCAAAATTCAAGACATTGACTTTAGCGATCAGCAACAAAACAAGGTCAACCTAGCACAACACCACGGCAAGCTAGTCATGGTGAACTTATGGGCAACTTGGTGTGCACCGTGTATCAAAGAAATCCCAGCGATGCAGGCAATTAAAGAGCGAAATCAAGATAAAGACTTTGCACTTGTGCCAATTTCTATTGATGAAAATCCAGATGATATAAAACCCTTTTTCGAACAACATGGTTTTGATAATTACGCGACTTGGATTGATCCTGACAAGAATGTTGATTACATCATGCCTGCAGATTTACTGCCTGCTAGCTTTATTTTAGACGGCAAAGGAAACCTAGTCGGCTTTGTTCGTGGATACATTGATTGGACAGATGAAGGTATCCAACCTTATTTAGATGGTCTGATTGAAAAATACGCCCATCGATAATTAATTTGAAAGTTTCATCATCACAAAAGGTTGTCTATTAACCTCCGCCTAACATCCCTGATTCATCCTAGGCGGTTTTTTTATTCACAAACGGTGTCCCTGTGCAATTGGGCCGCCGTTTATCTTGAACAAGCCCTGTCAATTCATTACCATATTCGCCTATTTACTACTTTCTAGGCTTAATAAATAATGAAGTTATCTGTTTTAGACCAAACCATTTTTGACCACTTGTACCGTGATATCAAAGAATTTCGCAGCACCTTTGATTTACCTATCGAAAATGCATCAAGTCTAGATGACAAAGCCGATACCCTGCACACTTCACTTATCATTGAAGAGCTCACAGAGCTTGCTGAAGCGGATTGCCGCGTTGAACAAGCTGATGCCATCGTTGACTCTGTTTACGTATTAATGGGCCGTTTAGTCCACTTAGGCGCAGCAAAAGTTAGTGACCGTCTAGAAATTAGTTATTTAATTGATTTATTACTGTCTGTTGCTAAAAACCGTGAAGTTAACTTCATTGAATGCTGGGATGAAGTTCACTCTAGCAACATGAGTAAAGTGTGTCGCAATGAGCAAGAGCTGAATGAAACCATTGCTCACTATGCTAAACAAGGTGTTGAAATCGTGGGCAGCACTAAGGGTGAATTCATCATCGCTAAATGCGCTAAAGATGTTGAAATGGCCGGTAAAGTGGTTCGCCAAGGTAAGGTATTAAAATCCGTTTATTACCGCCCAGCTGATCTCGAAAAATTAGTAAAAAACTAAACAACCACTAAATCAGTTGTTAACCAAAAAATGCGTCCACAGTGGACGCATTTTTTTATGGGTTACGTTTAGTGTAAATATGAATTTTTAAGCCGCTTCAGACTGCTCAATATCAGTTAGTGCCGCGACCACCTTTTCAGGTTCAGCCACATTAATATGCACCACAGTAAGCTTTTCAACTAACTGCCCTAACCCACCAAAATACCATTGTGGCACTTTAAAACGGATAGTGAGATTAGTCTGCTCGCCTCGCCCTATTGATAGTTCATCATCGGCAACTTTTTTGGCCACTTGATTCACTGCAACCGCTTCAATTTCGTTAATGTCGATCGCCATAAAGCCCCAAATGGCATTATTAACCACTAACCTGTTACGAATTCGATACATGGAATAACGGCGTGATATACGATAATTTGCCACCAGCATCACCAAGGTTAAACTGATGATTGAAGGAACAATAATCGCCGCTAACTCACTCCAGTTAACCAAAATCATATAGCTGGCAACACAACTAGTGAAACAACCGATAAGCATTAATAACAAATGCCAAGGCTTGGCACTCAATAACTTAATGTGGCTAATGGCAGTGGGGTGATTGCGTGAAAACCATGGGATAGCGTAATACCAGTTAGTCGGCTCTCCAGCGACGATGAAGGCGATAGACAAAGCCTTTTCATCTTCATCTGCGTACACCTCAACCGCACTCACTCGGGGGTCGCCCTTGACCTTTCTGACCTTCAACAAACCGCGAATGATAGTGAAAACCAGAAATGATTCAATGATCAACAACACCCCAATAATGGGGTACTTTAACCAAGCTACAAACTCAAAATAGTCGGCGATATCTGCCGGAAAGCTCAGCCTCGCCACCAAGCTGCTGGTACTTAAAATAATAATCAGCTTCCACCATTTCTGGCTGCCTTTTTTGATAATGCAGTACCAATATGCCAACGGTATTAAGCCAAAGTAGCCGATAGCGATAAGGCTTAGTCTTAGCTCGTCATTAGCAGTCGCTAGGGATTCTGGGGTTAACTGCACGCCAATAGTAAACAGTACTATCGCAAAGGCTAAAAACAGCAGTCGGTACTTAACTATGGGTCTCATATAACAATCCTTGTTATTGTTCTATAACTTAAAATTATGTTTATAACTTATGTTTATGGCTTATGTTTATGGCATAAATGTCTTATTTTTTGATAGAACTATTATTGCGCCTAATCAGTGACCACTAACCCCCGTTTTAGCATCAAACAGCCAGTCTAAGCCATAGATCGCCGACATCGGAAACGCCATACTGTGATTGGCTACAGGCATTAGCATTAACTTGGCATTGATACCTGAACCATTAGCTGCAGTTAAGCGATTTTTTTGTTGTAGCAGCTGATAAAATGACTTGGCATCTGCCACCATATCTTGCCCAAACTCGCTGTTTTCTGCCGTTTCTAACTCTCCGACACCAATAAATACATTGGCATTTATTGATTTAGTGATAAATTCCGGCTCGCGAAATTGCTTTAGTAACTGCTGGTTATCAAACCAAAATGGCGGACTCGCCAGTACATAGTTATTAAATAATGCGGGCTTATTACGTAAGATATAGGCGCCAAACAAGCCCCCTAACGCATGGCCAACATAGGTGTTTTGCCATGGCTGAGTGCGATAATGCTGATTCATATAAGGGATAATTTTATTGGCAAACAACTGCATGTGGCGCTGGGCCTCACCGGTGGCTTGGGTTCTGTTAGTATCAACTGACGGGGTGTAATCACGCATACGACTTGCTGCGGGGCTGCGGCCTTGCTGTCCTGATACTGCCACTAAAATAGCCTGCTGCATATCAGTACGGTCCATAGACAAACGAGTCACACCCGAGACCACTTGCAAGCTGTACACAGCATCAGTCATATAAATAACCGGATAGCTTTTTAGCTTATCAATTTGGTTATAGCTATTGGGCAGTTTGATATAAAGATTATAGGTGCGATCGCTATCCTCTACCTCAACCACTGTGGTATTCGGTATGGTAAAGCTTGCAAACGCGGCGGGCACCGCGCTTAAAAAGAGGCTACAGCATACGATACTGCGAAAAAGTATCATAAAGCGAGAAATGGTCATCAGCTATCCTTGTTGATGTAATTTTTCGCCCTATTCTACGCACTTATTGAAGAAAATAAATAATCTGCGCTCAATGCCATAAATAAAGCAAATCCGGCCCAGTTATTATTTAGAAAAGCCTTAAAACATGGCGCGCGTTCGCGGCCATAAATAAGCCATTGCTGATAACTGCTAAAGGCAATAAAGGTGCTAATGCCAATGCCATACAATAACCCACGTTCCGCTGACCAACCGGCCATAATAAAACACCCTAGGGCCGCTAACTGAAACGCGGCAATCCATTGGCGGTCGTATCGGCCAAATAAAATGGCTGTAGATTTAATGCCGACTTTTAAGTCATCATCTCTATCAACCATGGCATACATGGTGTCGTAAGCTACCGTCCAACACCAATTGGCAACAAATAACCACCAAGCTTCCATGGGCACATAACCTAGCTGCGCAGCGTAGGCCATAGGAATTGACCAGCTCCACACTATGCCTAAAAACATTTGCGGCATATTGGTTACCCGTTTCATAAACGGGTACATGATGGTTAAGATAATGCCGACAACCGATAGTTTTACCACTAGCGGATTTAAAAATAATACTAAGCTAAACGCGATTAATGCCATCACCACAAATAATATCAGCGCTTCCTTACTGCTGATTTCACCTGAGGCTAAAGGCCGCATCTTAGTGCGCTCAACATGGGCATCAAGTTTTCGATCTGCAAAGTCGTTAATCACGCAACCACAAGCACGCATAACGACCACCCCTAGCATAAAGATGATCAACACCTTCACATCAGGCATGCCACCCGCTGCAAGCAATAACGCCATTAAACACGGCCACATTAGCAACAAGGTACCAATGGGCCTATCAAGGCGCGTTAAGCGTTTATAAACCGATATTTTTTGTTGTAACGTCCATGAGACTGCTGACATGGTTTACTTCACTCCTGCAATTGAAGTTGTATCACTTCTTATTTGTCATCTCGCATAACCCACGAGTGACTTTATTATTTCGCTTAGAATTATGTCCGCTCTAGTAAAAAATTACCCTAACACGCTTCAAGTTTTGCCAATGAAACCAGTAACCATTTGCTACCAAAGTCTGTAAAACTGACTTGAACACGCGCTTTATCTGCTGTGCCTTCAAAATCTGTCACTATGCCTTGGCCAAATTTAAAGTGTTTTACTTTTTGACCCACTTTAAAGCCACTGTCATTGGCAATAGATTGTCTTGGCACATTAAAACGGCTGCTCATTTTAGGCGCTGACACTGACGCTTTCATGCGAATTTCTTCAACATACTGGCTGGGGATTTCACCAATAAAACGCGATGGACTGGCATAGTCCTCACGGCCATAAATGCGGCGTGACTCAGCATAACTGATATACAATTTTTGCATCGCACGGGTCATGCCTACATAACAAAGACGGCGTTCTTCATCTAAACGATCACCTTCATCTAATGCCATTTTACTTGGAAAAATACCTTCCTCAACCCCAGCCATAAACACCACTGGGAACTCCAAGCCTTTAGCTGAATGCAAGGTCATTAGCTGCACGGCATCGGTAAACTTGTCTGCTTGGCCTTCGCCCGCTTCTAATGCTGCGTGAGATAAAAAGGCATTTAGCTCGCCCATATCTTCAAGTTCTTCTGGCATTTCAAAACTGCGGGCAGCGGTGACCAGCTCATTTAAGTTTTCGACTCGTGATTGGGCTTTTTCGCCTTTTTCGGCTTCGTACATAGCCCGTAGCCCTGAACGGTCAATGACCTTGTCGGCCATACCATATAGACTCATATCGGCAGTATCAGTGCGCATGCCAATCACTAAATCCATAAAGCCATTCACGGCATTGGCAGCGCGGCCAGTAAGGACTTTTTCTTCAATTAAGCGCAAGCTTGCCTGCCACATAGTCATTTCTTGCTGACGTGCGGTTGAGCGAATGATATCAAGGGTACGATTACCAATACCGCGAGTTGGGGTGTTAACCACCCGTTCAAAAGCTGCATCATCATTTTGATTATTGATAAGACGCATATAACCCATGGCATCTTTAATCTCTTGGCGCTCGAAGAAACGCAGGCCACCGTAAATTCGGTAAGCTAGCCCTTTATGGAGTAAGGCTTCTTCTAATACTCGCGACTGGGCATTGGAGCGGTATAAAATGGCACACTCTTCTAACTTGCCGCCGTTATTTTGCCACTCAGCCATTTTGCCAACAATAAAGCGCGCTTCATCCATTTCATTAAAGGCGCAATAAACCGCAATAGGCTCACCCGCATCGTCTTCAGTCCACAGTTTTTTACCTAAACGCTCAGGGTTGTTGGCAATTAGATCATTGGACGCATTAAGGATATTGGCTGTGGAGCGATAGTTTTGCTCCAGCTTAACCGTGGTGGAACCTGGGAAATCGGTTAAGAATTTATGTAGATTCTCAACTTGAGCACCGCGCCAGCCGTAAATAGATTGATCGTCATCGCCAACAATCATCACATTGGCTTCTTTGCCTGCCAGCACTCGGATCCACGCATATTGAATGGCGTTGGTATCTTGGAATTCGTCCACCAAGATATGCTTAAAGCGTTCTTGATAATGGGCTAATACATGGGGCTTATTGAGCCACAACTCATGGGCGCGCAATAAAATTTCAGCAAAATCAACAAGGCCAGCTCGGTCGCAAGATTCTTGATAAATTTTATAGATGTTTAATAAGTTTTGCTCAATAGGAAAGCCACCCGCATCGATATGCTTTGGGCGTAAGCCTTGGTCTTTTTTGCCATTAATGTAACCTTGGCACTGACGCGGCGGATATTGCTTGTCATCTAAATTGAGACTTTTAAGAATACGTTTTAATAAACGTAACTGATCGTCAGAATCAATAATTTGGAAGCTTTGGGGTAAATTGGCATCTTTAAAGTGAGTGCGCAGCAAACGATGGGCTAAACCGTGGAAAGTACCAATCCACATACGGCCCATGTTACTGCCAACCACTTTCTCAACCCGCTCACGCATTTCTGCGGCGGCTTTATTGGTAAAGGTTACCGCAAGGATAGAGTATGGACTTTGTTGTTCGACCTGCATAAGCCAAGCAATACGATGGGTTAATACCCGAGTTTTACCACTGCCTGCTCCAGCTAAAACTAACATGCTTGAAAGCGGTGCGCCCACTGCTTCACGCTGCTTTGCGTTTAGGCCGTCTAATAATGATGATACGTCCATTGGTCCTCCCAAAAATCAAGCTGGAAGTATACCAGTTCCTAGGCGGCTGCGACTAGGAACTGTAACGGATTCTTTATGGGGATTTTATTGTGATGACTTGTGAGCTAAGTAGCGGGCTGAACTAAAACCACTGCGTAGCAATTTAAGCAATCTCAGCGGCCACTACCGAGATTTCAACCAATAATGCCTCGCGGGCCATTTTAGCGGCAACGCAAGCTCGAGCAGGGGCGTAACCTTCAATAACCCATGCATCCCACACCGCGTTCATTTCAGCAAAGTAAGCCATATCTTTTACGTAAATGGTTGCCGATAACATATGCTTTTTATCACTGCCTGCTTGCAGTAATAGTGCTTCGACTTTATCCAACATTGTTTGAGTTTGTTCAGTGATATCTTTGGTAGCATCTTGGCAAACTTGACCACATAAATAGATGGTGCCGTTATGTTTGACAATCCGGCTCATACGGGTTTTAGTTTCAATTCTTTCAATGCTCATGGTGCGCTCTTTTAATCTGTTAATGTCGCTATTATCAGTTAAGTCAGCTCACAATGACAACTGAGAAAATATCGCTATCCAATAACTCGCGCATTTAAGCAGGCTGTTAATCAAAAATAAAAATGCCTTGTCAGCAGTATCTGGCTAACAAGGCATAAGATTGAAATACGATTGATTATTTGAATATTAGTTAATCACTAAGACTTGTGGGTCATTGGTTAAGCTATGACTCCACTGCTGATAGATAGGCTCACTGCCATCATAAAACCATACCACTGCCATTAATGCTCGTTGATGGTTGGCCACCAATAACTCTTCAGACAATGCGCCTTCATCAAGGGCGCCACGTAATAAGCAAGATTCAAAGTTCACGCTCACTTGGGTGCCATTTTGCTGATAATCGTCACACAATGAAAAGTAACCACGCTTACTTGATGCTAGCTGCACATCAATGCTTAAAGTAAACGCCGCTTGTAGATCAAAATCGGCATCAACCACCAAGTCATCAATTGAGGTTGCTGGCGGCGTTTCTGGCTCTGTAGGTGTTTCAGGTTCCGTTGGCGTCTCAGGTGTCGTTGTCTCTGGTGTTGTATCTGTCGTGGTATCTGGTGTTGATGTCGCAGGTGTTGTCACCGCAGGCGTCGTTGCTGGTGCAGGCGAGCTATCATCGCCACCACCGCCGCCACAGGCTGTTAAAAAGCTTAATGATAGAGCCATGGCTAGGCTAGTGGCTCTTTTAGTCCCTATTTTAGTGCCTGTGTTACAAGCCGTGTTAATGCCTGTTTTCATGCCTGTGTTAATGGCATTCTTCGCTGTTAATAACGTATTTGCTGCCACTTGAGTTTGAGTTAATGTATTCATAATATTCACCTTAAAATTCCATTTCTTGCTTAAATTGATTGATTAAATTCACACTAATTACTGTCAGGGTTAATCCTTAAACAGTAGCGAGTCAGTGGCGGTCAAATACCAATAAGGTTTGGTCTCACCGCTGGCATCTGCAGCAAACTCAATAAACTCAACATAAGCGGCATCAACACGTTGTAGCTCTGCAGGGTGCTGCCATGTATCAGGCACCTCAATTGCCCAACTCATACCGTTTTTATCTTGGAAATAGTGCCCTTGTGATGCCGTTGAAGCATCGTCATGCATCCCTAAAAATCGCGTATCAAATTTATCGGTTGGGGCTTTGTTTTTCAGATGGATCTCTAATTTACGTCCTGGGTTTTTACCATCAGTAATATTCTTAGCCGCTAGGCTATGATCCGTACCTGGAGTGGCAAAAATGAATGGGTCATAGGGGAATTCGGGCATCTCATCAACATGTACCGCATCAACAAACGGCACTGTCATTTGCCATGTTGCGCGGTATTGGGTGCCGCAACCCGGTTCAGTTCTGAAATATTGACAGCCATTACCCGCACTGACGTGTTGCCATAAGTCTTCAGTAAATAACAACACCGCATTGGTTTGCCCGTCTTCAAGTGGTGAGTGGGTTTGCTTAACCCCTTGGGCGATCCACTCAATGGCTGACTCTTGCACATTGCCGCGGCCAATATCATGTAATTGCACCGCAAAGCCATTGTGATACCAAGCGCCCATTGCCACTAATTGCGCATCAAAGCCCACGCGGCGAACCATGTCATTTTTACTGTATTGGCTAATACGTAACTGCATCACCACATCGTTCATATCAAAGTCACCTTGATAAGGGTATAAATCCTCATAAGCTAACGTGGTGTATTCTGACGATGAGGGGTAATAGCTGATAGTGATGCCGGTTTCAGTGACAGTGATTGGATAATCTTCCACTTCACCATCACTGACACCACCGGTTGGTAATAAGCTGGCCTCTGAGCTCAAACGAAAACGTGACCAGGTTGCGCCAGTTTTAGCCCAATTAGGTACGTTAATCGTCACAGTTGATGTGCCGCTACTCACTGAGCGGGCAATAATCACTTGGTCTTCACTATCAAACTGACCATCTTGGCCCCAATCAATCCAGCCGTTAATATAAGCACCATCCCCTTCTACTGTGACTAATAACACCGCCTCTTCACCCACTTCAAAACCGGTTGGCATGCTGATACCATCTTCATCATCAATACCATCACTTTCATCATCTGATAACGGCGCAGGATAACCGTCGGACTCATTATCAATAACACTGCCTAATGACATGCCGGCAACCATATTATGGCGGGCACCATTTGAATCAATTAGGGTACCGTAACTGTCTGGCGCATCACCAAAATCAACATTGTCTCCCACTGGCACTTCTGCTAATGCACAACGAGCACCATCATTTGAAGAAGATGACGGCCCGTATGAAAACAACTCTGCGGTAGGGTTATCACTTTCAACGTTGACCTTATACACATTGCCATCGCCGTTGTTACTTAAATAAAGGTTGCCATCGGGGTCAAAAAACTGCGCCCCAAAGGTAAAGCTACCACTGCTTTTAGTAATAACGGTTGCTAAGGTTTCAGCGGCACCTGTTGCGGGGTCAATCTTGAGTAATTTGCCTGTGCTGCCGTTAGTCACTGCGTATAAAAAGCCGTTGCTTGGATGAAAGGCAAAATCTGTTACGTTGTAAGTGGCATTGGTTTTACTGCCTGGGACAATGTTCATTGGGTGATTATTGCCATCTAACGGCACAGTAAATAAGCCTTGGTTTTTACGGTAGCCGTACCAAACGTTTTCATTGATGGCGACATCACCTACGTAGAAGTTACCCGCTGCAGCAGCTGAGCTGTCTTTTACGATCGTTAGTGGTTCAACTTGGTAATCTTCACCCACCTTACCGACAGTGCCATGCTGATAATCCCAGCCATAAAGGTAATTATCTGTGTAGCTGAAACCAACACCATTAAATCCTTTGGTCAGTCCCATATCAGGCGACAATACCGAATAACTACCGGTACCAAGTTCAACTCCAAAGGTTTTTGGAATGCCTGCTGGCGTTTGAATAATAAATGCTTCGGTAGGACAGGCATTGAATGGCTCAGCGGCATTGGTATTAGCACTGAACAAAGCCATGCTAGTACCAATAGCAATACTGCTTAAACCAAGAATATTGATGATTTGAGAGTGAAGTGGTTTCACGTTAACTGTTGTTGTGTTTAATGTTTGCATATTGGCATCTCGCTATTTCGTTATCAGGATGTATTGGGGATACTGCATAGTGGATGCCAACTTTTATTACCCTTTAAATACAATGCTTTATGATTGAGGCAAGATTGTAACTCAATACTAAAATGCATTCTGCAACGCATTATGAATTTGAGACTTTGTGATTTTTTGGGATTGAGAATGGTTTGATCTGTATTGTTCCAAACTCCGTTTGGATTAACGTCGTGGGTTGTCCACCCACACCCGACCAAAAGGGTATCAACAGCAATACCCTCTTGGATCACCCTGCCGCCCCTAACGAAAAATGCTGAAAGCGCATGATTTTCGATGGGGATTGATCCAGCTTTGGACTTCGTTTGTTGCTAACTTCGGACCCTGTTTATTATAAAGAGTGAAAATGCTAACGCTTCCGATGGTGCATCCCTGCACCGCGAAAGCTATGCTCACATCCATGTGAGCATCACGCTATTTTCTTCAACGTCCTCAATTCAAATTGAGTCTTTTAGACTCTTAAATTTTTAAGTTTTCTAACTTTAGCTCTTTTAATTGCTGCCAATGAAGTCAAATCGAAGCGGTGACAATTCGGGTGTAAGCGCGGCTGTGACCGTCCATGACATGGACGTCATGGCCGAGCTTTCAGGGACGAACTTGCAGCGTGTCACAGTCGTGCTTGCACATAAGGTCGCTCTTTCACATCCATGTGATCGCGACATTCCGTTCATCCTGAACATCCCAGCGGCAGGCAATGGATTAGATTGAAGTGATGGTCTTAGATAGGCTAGCCAACAAAAACTAAGTAAAACATTGAACTAGGCTCATAAGTTATATTAAGGTAGAACCACTTAAGGACAGAGTAAGCTAACCTCGAACGCAATCTTCGAGCACGCCATTTAGGGAAGAAAAAGCCATTAAATAATGGTGTGCCTATCAACTCCCTTATAAAGTTTACTCTGACCACACTAGTTAAGGAGTTTTCATGGGTAGCATACATAATTACTATTTAGTTGGGTTCATGCTCTTATCCGCAATTTTAAATGCATTCATAGAAAATGAGAGTATCGGAATAAAGTTACTTTGCTTACTTTTATTATTCACAACTTTCATCTTTGCCTCTCTCTTTCATTCTTTAAAGGTTAAAGTTGCAAAAGAGAAAACGACGAACAAAGCACACATAATAAGCTGATTAATAGGAAAATTTAACTATTCACCCCTAAAAATTTTAGCCAACTATTTTTTGCCAATTAGTAGGGCTTTAGGAGATTTGCGATGATTTCATATCAATCAACAGCCGATCTTTATGCATCGGCAGATATTACATTTAAAAACATGCGCTCATATTATGAACACTATTCTGTAAATTGGGAACAGTCTAAGATACATGAGCAAATTGTTGACCTAGAAAACTGGGACATTCTTTACAACGCTTCGGTCGTGGGTGCAATTCGTTTAGCCTTTGATAATGATGGGTGTTATATCCGAGATTTACAGGTTAGTGAAAAATTTCAAAATAATGGTATTGGTGCAGCAGCCCTAACAGAGTGTGAACGGTTAGCAATTAAAGCTGGTGTAAATAAACTTAGGCTACGAGTTCTCAAAATTAGTCCTGCATATCATCTATACATTAAGAATGGCTTTGAGGTAGATAAAGAAGAAGATAGGTTCTTTTATATGTCGAGAAAAATCTCCTAACAAGAAATCAATCACATTAACCATTTAACACTCAACCACGCTTATCTTCCAATAGCTGCACAAATAAGCTTTTCCATGCTTGTTGAAGCTGCAGCCATTGTTGAGTGCGCCAATCCTCGATTTTGGCATACTGCTGTTTTTGACCATGATTGTCGACTTGCTCATGAACGTAAGCAGGCACATGGCTTGATAATAGAGCGCTTGATGAGTTAACACTCGATAAGTAACGCTCAATAGCATCGGCCAGTGAGTTAACAAATTGCTTATCATCTTGGCCGCTAACCTTAGCCTCAACGATATTACCCATGTTTTGCAGTTGATGCTGACGAATTTGATCCCCCAAACCATCCACATCGGTTGAGATAATGGCTTTACTCATTGCCATAGATTCAATAAATACTAAACCAAAAGGCTCCCAGCGTGATGGGATAATAACCCCGTCACTTTGGTCTAAAAAGCGAGGCACATCGTCAACCTTGCCCACCAGCTCTACATTATCAAGCTGAGAAACTAACTGTTGTAGCAAAGGTAATTGCTCACCTTCACCGGCTAACAATAATCGACACGGTGACTTAACCTGATGCATGGCTTTGAGTAATAAATCAAAGCCTTTTTGTGGATGAAATCGGCCATAGGCGGCTAACACAGGAACCCTATGATTAGCATTTTTTGGGGAGTGGCTTTTGTTGGCGATAAAACAGCTTAAGTCTCGCCCCTGCCCTAACTGAGCGATTTTGTCTGCAGGTAATAGCTTATTAGCTAGCATCCATCGCTGCTGTGAGGGTGAAATGGACACCACTTTATTCATTAACCGATAGCTTAATTTCAGCATGAAATAGAAACGTTGCGGATGTGCAATTTGATGGCGAACAAATTGTTCGCTGTAGTGATGTTCTTGCAGGATAAATATGATCTTAGGATGACGCAATCTGAGCCATGCAATATTTAGCAGTTTGCGCCAGTTTGAGGCGCCATGAAAACAGACAATATCAGCGTCCAATGTCGTATTCTGCCAACGGCTAAAATCCAGCTGACGAATGTCAAATTCAAATGCCAAAGTGAGGATGTCAGAGCCACACAAACTGTGCAACGCAAAATTAACGCCGCCCATATTAGGGTCATCGACACAATGCAAAATTCTCGCTTTCACTCTGACTCCTTGAGCTATCAATAACCGGCTTATTAAATTAAAGCACTGTTAAAACAATATACTTGTCTCAGTTAAATCGCAAAATTTACTACGCGTTCAGCTTCAGTCCGTCGTTAAATACTTTTGCTAAATACATAATGTTAAATACATAAAAAAAGAGGCTAAACTTAGCCTCTTTTAATTAAATTTTACCACTAAACAATTATTTGGCTTTCTTATTATCTTCCAGACCCATGCTATCCATCCAATAATCAAAATTAATCATATTGCCGGGTAACACCACACGGTTATCTTTATCTTTTAAGCCATCAAGCTGTTTGAGGTATTGTTCACCTAACTGCAGTCTTAAGGCACTCTGACCGCCGGGTTTAGAGATCACTACCGCCAAGCGCTCAATGGATTCTGCAGTGGCTTTAGCAAGCGTTAAAATCTCTTCGCCTTTACCTTCAGCCTCATTGATACGGCGCTGCATTTCACCCTCTGAGCGGTTAATGGTTTCAGCCATCACACCTTCTGAGCGGTTAATTTTACTCTGCTTGTCACCTTCACTTTGGGCTAATAATGCACGGCGCTCACGCTCAGCATTAACCTGCATTTCCATGGCATTTTTAACGGTTTCTGGTGGGGTAATGTTTTTAATTTCATAACGATGCACTCGAATCCCCCAAATCGCGCCAGCTTCGTCCAGCACTTGTACGACCTTGGCCGAGATAATGTCGCGCTCTTCAAACGTGCGGTCTAAATCTAAGGTACCAATGACTGAACGTGTGGTGGTTTGCGCTAATTGGATCGCTGCATAACGATAATCCGTTATGCCGTAACTGGCTTTAACGGGATCGGTAATCGAGATATAAATGACGCCGTCTACTTCAACGTTAACTTCATCGCTAGAAAAACACTCTTGCGGTGGCACATCGATAGTTTCTTCTTTTAGGTCATGGATATAGGCCACTTTATCAACAAAAGGCACTAAAGCATGAAAACCGGCATCTAAGGTGCTGTGATATTTACCTAGTCGCTCAACAATGTAAGCTGACTTAGTGGGTACTAAGCGGATAGATTGGAATAATTTCAGCACAAAAATAACAAAAATCACCCCCCAAATACCCATAACAATTAAATCGGTATCAATTCCATTCAACATTAGCGTGCTCCTTTTACTGGGCTGTTAGTTACGGCATGGGTCACTTGCTCCATCCCTTCAAAGAAGCCTTCTAACTTGGCCATTTCAGCAGGCACCACTGAGACTTGTGTTTCAGTTAAAATGTCACCCACTTGGCTAATAAACTGCTCTTTCAGCATCATATTCATCGCATCGTTACCACCTTGGTTAGCCAGTGCGGTGCAAATCATATCCATGCCTTCAGCTTTCGCTTTGGCAATAATGGTAATTTCTTGGCCAGAGCCAATCGCTTCATTAATGCGTTTTCGCTTTTGCCCTTCTGAGAGGTTAATGGCCTCTTGGCGCTCACCTTGAGAGATATTAATCATGGCGTCTTTTTCAGCATTGGCTAAAGTGATTTCAGCCCGTTTTCTACGCTCAGCTTCCATCTGTTTTTCAAGGGTGTGGATCACGTGTATTGATGGGGAGATATTTTTAATCTCATAGCGAAGCACTTTAATGCCCCAAGGATCTGACGCTTTGTCAATTTCACGAACAATAGACTCGTTCAAACTGTCACGCTCTGAAAAGGTTTGCGATAGGGTCAATTTACCAATTTCTGAACGCATGGTGGTTTGCGCGAGGTTAACCGCAGCTTTACGGTAATTTTCGATACCGTAACTGGCTAACTTGCCATCCATCACTTTAAGGTAGACCAAACCATCAACTTCCAGCTGGGTGTTATCTTTTGAAATACAACTTTGTGGTGGTACATCTAGTACTTCTTCACGAGTATCGTGGCGATAAGCTACCCGATCAACAAATGGCACTAAAAAGTGAAACCCTGGTTGTAATACGGTTCTAAATTTACCTAAGCGCTCAATCACATTGACCTCTCGCATCGGTACAATCAACATCAATTTATATAAGATAAAAAATATAAATAAAATGGCTATAGTTAGTTCAAACATATGTCCCCTTCCTTTTGCAAAACATGTTCAGGTAGCGTAGCCCCCTATACATGACTTAATTCCTTTACTCAGTTGGCACTCTGTGTGGTGACCAAATCAATAAAACCTAATTCTGCTATTTTGTGACTAATCTTGTTTATCAGTGAAGCTTTCGCCCATTAACTCAGTTTCTGCATATGGCTCAACCACTAAGGCAATATTATCTCGGCAAATAATTCGCACTTTAGTGCCTGCTTTTATTTCAGTGCCATCCCCTAGTGCTGACCACTCAGTACCAGAAAACAACACCCGACCGGTTTTTTCACCCGGGCCAATATCAGCTTTAACTGTGACAACTTGATTATATAAATCCATTTCCTCATCGGTATTATCCACATGCTTGTCACCACCAATCATTTTTTGGGTGATATGGCGAAAACTAAGCAATAGAACCATTGAGGTGATAAACCATAAAGTGAAGCTTTGCGCGGTGCCATCGACGATACCGGTAAATAAGGCTGCGGCCACAATGACACAGGCTGCACCTAATAAAATGACGATGCCACCGGGAACAATAATTTCCGACAACATCAGCCCTATACCGACGATTAACCAGATACTGGTTGGATTAGAAAATTCCATATACCCCCCTGTAAAAACGTTATCATATGTTCCTTTAAGCTATAAAACCCGAACTTGGATAAGGTTTTATAGAGCTGATAACTTTAAATTGATAACTACTACACAGTGGTAATAGTGGTGCTACCTCAAGCACAGGATATGGGTCATGCTAACCCCATATATTGGTCGTCAATATCACGACATATTATGTCAACAATACAGGATATTGATGATATTGCAATCATATTTCATTGCTAAAGCTTAGCAGTAACTGTATAAAAATCGGATAAATCAATAAAAAGAAGGTAATAAAAAAGGTGCCTAAGCACCTTTATATTCAATTAGTTAAATATATTAAGCTAATAGTTTTTTCGCAGCTGCAACCACAATTGCAACCGCACTGCCTTCGGTTTTCTTCATCATGGCTTCATCAGGAATTTCTTGCTGGGTACGATTAACGATAACCCCAGCAACACACGCTGCGCGCCAGCCTTGTGTTGCACACATAGTAAATAGCGTTGCTGACTCCATTTCGTAGTTCAATACGCCCATGGCTTGCCACTCTTGCATTGAGCCCACAAAGCGGCTGGTTACACGTCCTGAGACCGTATCGTAACGTTCTTGGCCTGGGTAGAATGTATCTGATGATGCTGTAATACCAACATGAGGTTCTTGGCCTGCGTCACGACATGCTGCCACCATAGCGGTAGTACAGTCAAAGTTAGCAGCCGCTGGAAACTCAAGTGGGGCAAAGTGTAAACTGGCGCCATCTAAGCGCACTGAAGCTTGCGTGACAATAACATCACCGACATTTACATGTGGTTGAATCGCGCCAGTGGTACCAACGCGTAAGAAAGTCGTCACACCTAGTTGTGCTAACTCTTCTACTGCGATAGATGTTGATGGTCCGCCAATACCTGTTGAACATACGACAACCGCTTTGCCATCAATATAAGCAAGATAGCTGGTGTATTCACGGTGACTTGCTAAAAAAGTCGCATTTTCCATTAATTCGGCGATGCGCTTAACGCGCTCAGGATCCCCTGGAACAATCGCTAAGGTTGCGCCATCAAGCATTTGCTTGGTTAATCCTAGGTGAAATACGTCGGCCATATTGAAAACCCCTTTCATATTTGAAGATATCATTCTAATTGTGACGACTGTAACCCACAAGCCACGCTATGAAGGTTAACTGGGTCACATAAATTCTGTTATTAAACATTCGAGTGATGATTAAAAATTACAAATGTAACTAACATCACTAATTTACAGCACCATAAATCAGCAAAGGCTAAATAGCCAATTTTAGTTGATTAAAAAGTTTTTGGGGCAATCAATTAATTAGTGATCCCGGTCACATTACCTACAGCCAAGTAGCGCTAATTTGTAGTTAACATTAGATAAAAGGAGTAAGTCGATGTTTCCAGAGTACCGTGAGCTAATCAGTAAACTTAAAATCTCAAATGCCCATTTCTCAAAGATTTTTGATGAACACAATCAGTTAGATGAGCAAATAAAGCATCATGAGCAGCATTACAGTAGCGATAGCACCCCAGAGCTGAAAATACTAAAATCAAAGAAGCTGCATTTAAAAGAAGAAATTTTTACCATGCTGCAAAAGCAGTAATGGCTATTGCGTATTAATCGCCAATATTGGCGATCAAAAAAGGACGCTTGAAGCGTCCTTTTTGTTGGCTCATGTAAACCATCTGTTTAGCGAGAGCAGTTATTTTGCGGCGCTAAGCGCTTTGATTAAGGTTTCGTTTGAATCAAAGTTCTCGATGCTAACAACGGTTAGCTTATCTAGGGTCACCATAGTGGCCATATCTTCTTCAGTAGGCCAGTTTGCAGTTGCATCGCCTTCACGATCGAGTCCCATCGCAAAAGGTAAATCCTTCATTTGGGGGATAGCCACAAAGCGAGCAATCAATGATGGCATACCGCTGATATCAGCAATATACACCAAGTTTGCAGGTTGCTGCTCAGTCGTTGTAGCTTCTAATGCCGCTTGAATGAACTCGCCACCTTTCATGCCGCGACTAAACAAAACCACTTGAGTTTGTTCATTAACCACTAGCGGTTGTTCAAATTGATCTTCTAAGGTAATTGGCTCAATTTTATCATTCACGACAAACACATTCGCCTGTGCTGAAGCCATAAAAAGTACACTAACTGCAAATAAAAGCGCTTTCATGTTATTTTCCTGAATTAAGTGATAAGCCCTTATTTGAAATGACAAATTGTTTGGGCATTTTTGCTAATAAGGTCTTAAATTAAAAATAGCCAACTCACTATACTCGAATCTGTGATTCGACTTTATTACATTGGATTAGAATCATGATGCACCTCACGGATTAATACAGACTTAATTATTCGCAATAACAGAGGCTTCAACAATAAAGTAGCGACAGCAATAAGTGTTAATTAATTGCAAAAATGACTTTATTACCATTGGAATATCACGCATTATTTCTCTGTTAATTCGTCAAAAATAAGAACATCATCATGAATGAAACAAGCTTAGATCAAGAACTGCAGCAAATACAGAATGTCTACGACCTTCTTACTGAATTTATTGTGCAATACAGCTTTCAAATTGTTGGCGCTGTCATCATCTTACTTATCGGTATCTGGATAGCGAATAAAGTATCAAACCTGGTTGTTAGCCAATTTGAAAAGCACAATATTGATGTCACTTTAGGTAACTTTGTATCTAACTTAGTGAGAATTTGCATCATTGCGATGGTGGCAATTATTTCGCTAGGGAAACTCGGTATTAGCGTCACCCCAATGGTGGCCGCAATTGGTGCCGCATCATTAGGTGCGGGTTTAGCACTTCAAGGGATGCTGGCCAACTATGCTGCTGGGGTCACCATTATTGTTACCCGACCTTTTGTTATTGGTAACACCATTGAAATTAAAGGTGTGGCTGGAGTGGTAAAACAAATTCAGCTCGGCTTAACCATATTAACCAATGAAGAAGGCGAGTTAATCAGTATCCCTAATAAACATATTGTCGGTGAAATACTGCATAACTCTCATGAATATAAGCTAGTCGACACTCAATTTAATATTGATTATCAAACCGATCCCCAGCAAGTGATTAAATTGATTTCAGATGCTGTCATGAGCCATGGAGGCGTCAGCCAAACGCGCACTCCACAAGTGGGCATTAATGATTTCAACAGTATCGGGATGGAAATCGGTGTGCGTTATTGGGTGCCAACCAATAGCTATTTTGAAGACAAGTACCAAGCGAATTTAGCCATAATCAAAGCGCTTAAATCAGCTGATATAACCATTCCATGTCCTGTAAGAGAAATACATTTGCAGCAGTAGCTTAGCCCGTAAAATATGTCTTCAGGCGAATGCTAAAAGCTAAGTAAACAATCGTTATTTCAACGTGAAATATCTAAGTATTCTCAGCCAGTTTATATAATAACTGGCTGAATTCAGCTTTATATTGTCACCGTTATAGTCATCAGTAAAAGTCACCATTTGCTTACTAAATGTCATCAAAACTTGACATGAGTAATTTTTAGTCACATAGTTAGGTCAAGTTTACTTTACTTAAAGACAAGCTAACTTGAAAGGAATGATTTATGAATACACCTAACTCAACAGAAAATGATTGGAAAAAGTGCAATAACGTCAACAGCAATCGTTTAGCCAAATGGACCGCTGCATGGGTCATCACACTCGCGATATCGACTTTTGGTCCAATGTTTATTTGGTCGCAACATGACATCATTACCGCCGCTGCGATTGGATTTAATTTTTTGGTTGGTATCGGGATGATATTAGCCAACAAAAAACATTTAGCTTCCCTTGATGAGCTACAACAAAAAATTCAGCTCAGTGCCATGGGACTGAGTTTAGGCGTCGGATTAATTGTAGGCATCAGTTATTCAACGCTGGACACCACAGGGCTTATTAATGCTCATGCAGAGATATCTCACTTAGTCATCGTGATGAGTTTGACCTACATGGTGGGGATAATTTTAGGCAATAGGAAGTATCGATGAAAAACAAATTAAAAGTACTGCGCGCAGAGCGAGACTTAACCCAAGCGCAACTGGCAGAATTACTGCAAGTATCAAGGCAGACGGTAAATGCCATTGAGAAAGGAAAATTTGACCCTAGTTTACCGTTGGCATTTAAAGCGGCGCGGCTTTTTGGTTTAACCATTGAAGATATCTTTCAAGATGAGGCATAACCTGCCTCTTCGTCAGCTCAATACCACTCAGGCCGTTAAGGTTTTATGCATAAATAGGCTGCTAGGGTCATTATCATAATCAGCAAACTTAGCGCCAATGTCAAAACCAAAGCTTTGATACAATTGCCTTGCGGGTTTAACAAAATCCATTGAGCCGGTTTCTAGGCTTAACTTCTCATAACCCTGACATTTAGCAAACGCTAGCATATGTTGCAGTAAGTGCTTAGCAACACCTTTACCGCGATGTGCATTAGCAACCCGCATCGACTTTATTTCACCGTGGCTGGCAGTTAATTGTTCAATTGCGCCGCAGCCAAGTAGCTGCTGATTTTCCCACACAGTCCAAAAGGTAATATTAGCTTGCCGCAGTTAAATCTAGCGCATGGACACTTTCTGCTGGCGACGTGGCGTACATGTCCTGCAAGTGTTCATTTAATAGTGCCGCCACCTCAACGCCAGACAAATCATCGACGCGAATATCCATATTTGAACTCATGCTCATAAACCTTCTATTTTTAGTCTTGTTTAACCAAAAGCCATAATTCAAACACTGACTCTGAGCGCTAAATCTATTATTGACTCTGCAGTGATAGCTGCCATATTTATTAGCACAATATACATTAATGGATTGATTATATGCGCAAGACTTATTTAACTGCTAGCCCCTTAATTTGCTTGATAGCATTCACTCTCATGGGCTGTGCATCGGGGCCTGCCAGCCTGCAACAAGGACCGGACGCTGAAATAACCAAAGAAGGTTTAGTTAAAGTCGATAACTCCAGACTGGCCTTATCGTACGCAAGACCCGATGTAAATTGGCGCCAATATACCAAACTGTACTTTGAACCGACCCAAGTCACCAATGATCATCCTGAAGGTTATCGAGCGCCTCGAATTAATAAACAAACTGAAGGGCCTAATGCCACCTACGACTTACCCCAAGAGTCCCTTGATAAAATGGCGCTGCAATTTAGTAAAACCGTTAGCGATGTGTTCAATAGTGAGCAGCCCTTTGAGTTAGTCACAGAAAAAGGTCCTAACACCTTAGTGATTGAAACCGCTGTAACCGATATCCGCTTAAGCGCGCCAATTGAAAAATCCCGCCGAAGCTATAATTCCATGGGAAAAACTTATACGCAGAACTCAGGCTCAATGGTGTTATTGGCGGTACTTAAAGATGGACAAAGCGGTGAAGTGTTAGCCAAAGCGGCTGATCGCGGTGTGGGCTTTGATCAATGGCGTCAAAACACCCAAGTATTCAATTGGGGTGATGTTAAAACGGTTTATCGTCACTGGGTCAATGATTTCAAAAATGCCTTAATGACTGCGGCAGCAGAAGAAAAGAGCCAATAGCAATAAGCCTTGAAAACATACTAGATAAGCTCTGTGCCAATTGTGATACCACAATTGGCACTGTTAATTACAAGCCCCGCTGCCATTCTTGGCGTAACGGAATACTGCCTTTAATCGCTTGTTCTACTTGAGCCAGTAATTGCGGCTTATCTTTGCCTAAAACGCCTTTCAGCACTAAATAGTTTGAGGCATGATCAGAACGAAAAATAGTTTTCTCCAGTGCAAGGCCCGATAACAAAGTTTGCATTTCGGTCAACAGCCCCAGTTGATCGGGCAACACAAAATCACCATCAAATGCCTGATCCATTCTCTCGGTCCCCAATGGCAATGTCACCACCAAGGTAGATAAATACTCAGGCTGAGCTTGATTCATCAACTCTGCAGATGCCTTAGCGTGCTGAATAGAAAGCGCCTTGCCCCCTAGCCCCATTAAAATCATCACTGATGACTTGATTCCGGCTTGCTTTATTTTGCTTAAAGCAGCTAAAGAGGATTCAAAGGTTTCGCCTTTTTGGATACGGGTTAACACTTCATCGTCACCACTTTCACAGCCGATATAAAGTAAAGACAAGCCTAAGGCTTTAAGCTCCGCCAACTGTTCAACGGTTTTGTTAGTTAAATTACGCGGTAAGCAATAACTACTAATGCGAGTGACACTGGGTAAATGTTTATTAATCAGCTGGCAGATTTCTTTTAAGCGCTTAAACGGCAACGTCATTGCATCACCATCAGCTAGAAATACTCTAGAGATTGGTACCCCTGAAGCGGAAGCGCTGAGAATATCTTGCTCAATAGCATCGACTTTGTGGGCGCGAAATTTTTTTTGCTCTTGGGTATACATATCGCAAAAGGAACATTGGTTCCAGCTACAACCATTGGTCACCTGCAATATCAGCGACTTCCACTCTGATGGTGGTCGATAAACCGGTTCAATATAGTGAATCATCTAAATAACCTCTAAATCCCTATCAATGACAGTTTTTGTATTAAAAATACTCGTTAAGATTGTTTTTTATTCTATTTTTTGCAATAAAACGTTTGAATTGATCATTTTGCTTGTTTATAGTCGATTAATAAAAATAATTATTCAGGCCAATTGATTTATGAATCAAGTCGCATATCAGCTCAGTGAAAGACGTGAAAACCCTCGTTCTCATGAAGAGCATTGGGAGTTGCTGACTGCAGATCAAAAAGTTGCCCTATACGATTTAAACCGCTTTGGTTACAGATTGCTTTTTGTGAGAAGCATGCCAGAAGGCCCTCTGGCTGTAATTTCTCAGCAAGATGACATCGCCATTATTGACCATGAAGGTGAGTTAAATTTACACCCTAATTTAACCTTAAGGGAATTACCTAAGCCCCATTAAACTTAGCGATTAACAAAGCTATCATCGTATAATCGAAATAATTTAAAGAGTGCACTCGCACTCTTTTTTTCATTTTGCTAATCAGTTTAATGCTTAAGCAATCACTTCATTGAACACTTCAACCTTATGTGACTCAACAAGCTCAGGCATAACATTGTGGAAATAATTTTGAATGTAATCAGTCGCATTATGTTTATCAAATACTGCTCTGTCGGCAAATTTTTCCACAAAGGCCACTTTGCTATCATCATCTAAACTGATATTTAACTCGTAGCGAATACAGCCTAATTCTCGGCGAGTCGCTGGGATCAGCTTAGCAAGAGCTTCAACCAGTAAATCACGTTTACCTTCTTTAGCAACAAACTGAGCAACGCATACGATACGGGTATTATTGATGATAAAATCTGACATTATTTTTCCTTAATACTGATAATATAAATACGCTAATACAAACTAAATAAACTGTTCCTATAGCAGTCTTAAATGACTAGTTATTTTGTAAATTAAGTAGCATATCGATATGCGGTATGCCGTCTTCAAGATACATTTCTGAATTTAAGATAAAGCCCTGCTGCTGATAAAAATCGCTGAGATGTTGTTGCGCGCCTATTTGGATGCTGGTTTGCGGCCACTGAGTTTTAACAACATTAATTGAGCGCATCATTAAGTCATGTGCAATACCATGGCCACGGCCCTTTTCTGCCACAATCACTCGGCCAATACTGGCTTCATCATAACTGACACCTGCCGCTAAAATTCGCGTATACGCAATGATTTCACCTTGCTCATTAATCCCTAACAAATGCTTGGTTTGCGGTAATCGGTCTTTATCATCAAGCTCGGGATAAGGGCAGTTTTGCTCTACCACAAACACATCGACTCTGAGTTTTAATAACTCGTATAACTGATCAAGGCTAAGTTCATTAAAGCTCAGTAGTTTCCAATGCATTAACTCTTTTAACGACATGTATTATTACCATAAAATTAATAGCTATTAGAGCAGTCTAGCATGATTAAATAGGCTGATTAACCAGTGAATTTCAGACAAAAAAATACCGAGCATAAGCTCGGTATTTTTAGGTTAAATTAGCTCAATTTAGAACTTGTATTTAACACCAACTTTTAACTGCCAAGTAGACTTGTTTACGTCATAGCTATTGTAATTGTCAGTCTCTAACCCATCTTGCCCGTAAGGCACTGAGTAAGAGTAAACACCCGTTTCTGGGTTATAATTATGGTCTACCAACTTCTTACTACCATAGCTTTGTGTTTCTACACGGCCCCAATCATCATTCATCAGGTTAAGTACGTTTTTCACGTCAAAGTATAAAATACCTTTATGCCCATCCATAAATCCTGGTAGTTCCTGAGTGAAACGGAAATCTAATTGATGTACCCATGGTTGGTTACTAGTACCCTTACCTGCAATACCACCTGCGTACTTACTCAGACCGATTTCATCAATCGCCTTCTTGAACTCTTCGTACGTTAAACCGTTATATTCTACTAACGGATCATCCGCGTCCGTTGGTATATAAGGTAGATAGTATGAAGAACCATAAAACGCACTTTGATCCCCGAAACCACCGTCTTTATAAGAGCCAAGCACCCAAGTTAACGGCTTACCTTCACGGGCTTCGTAGAACATATTGAAGCTAGATGCATAACCAGCAACAAACTCAGTTTCATAACCTAGGCTAACAGTGAAACGGTGTGGCGTTTCATAGTAACCAGGACCCATTGTCGTGCCATTTCGGTCAGAACCAACCGGCGTAAACTGGTAATTAGACGTCGCTGTTGAACTAGAGCCCTGGTTACCTTCGTCTAATGAGTTATATGCATAACTTGCACGCATATTAAGACCCATATCCCAATTCTTAGCTAATGAGAAGGTTAGTGTTTTACTAGTTCCATCTTCTTCAGCATTGGTTAGCATCAAGTCGTAACGTTCAGTGTTGCCACCGGCGCCGTTATTCGCTAATGGATCCCATGTTTCATAAATAACGCGGCCAGTATCATCCGTTTTCACTTCACGACGAGCTAAATCTACCCAAGCAACATCATTTTCTTTTTGGATATATAAGAACTCACCGCCGAAGAACCAGTCTTGACCTAGGGCACCGAAGTCCCAAGTACTGTCAAAACCAATGCTTGCACGCCAATCTGAAGGAAGCTCAAAGTTCGGGTCTAGTGAGTTAGTGTTACCATCGCCGCCCACTAAGCCATCTTGTGCGCCGTTTGGCACATTACCAAAATCAGGCGTTCCCCAAGAAGTATCCCAACCATCGTTGAAACTTAATAAGCTGTTACCATCATTTGAGAAACTGTTTGACATCCAAACTGTTGGCTGACCACCACTGTAACGGCCTACGCCACCACGAAGAGATACATCATCAGTTAGCAGGTATTTAAAGCCAATACGCGGTAACCAGATATCTTTACCATCGAAAGTACTGTTATTAGCAAAATTATAACGGTCTACAAAGTTTTGATTAAGAGAAGGCGCCTCTGTCATGCTAATGGTTTCGTAGCGTAAGCCAAAGGTCATTTCTAAGTCGTCATTAATATTCCAAGTATCCTCAGCAAACAACGCTAAAGTACTCATATTAAATTCTGCTCCTACGTCTTTTGGATTGCCTGACTTTGCATTTGAATAAAAGAAGTCATCAACAATGGCCTGCTCAAAGTCTTCAATTGATTTGAAACTCCAGTTACCCAATACGTTTTGTGCGAACAAATTGAATACTTCAATTTTATTGTATTGCACACCAAAGCCTATTTCATGATCACCTAAGTAGTAATCACCCACAAAACGAATTTCTAAATTTTGGTTATTTAGCTCATTAGCTTGGCGTGATTTATCTGTACCAAAGGTAATTTTGTCGCCTGAACCAAAGCTTTTCCATGGTTCATCAGCATTTGGGAACCAGTAAGTTTGTACTTCAACTTGGCCAATACCTAGGTCATCAATGGTGTTTGAGTTTGAAGTGGTATCTTTGTATGCCACTTTAATTTCAGTACTGAAATCTTCAGTCCAGTCGCTGTATAAATTGGCAGCATACGTCTCTAAGATTTCTTCTTTGTTATACCAAGTGCTTGATAACTTAATGCTGCTTGAGTTGCTTGCTAAGTTGTTAGTTAAGTTACCTTTGGTATTTTGATAAGTAAAACTGGCACGGTGATCGTCGTTAATATTCCAGTCAATTTTAGCCAGAATTTTCTTATCTTCTTCTTGAGGGGTTTTATCGTAAGCACCAATATTTTCTAGACCGTAAATGCTTGCTGCTGCATCTCTCACACGCTGCAATTCGGCTTCTGTTATGTCAGAGTTGTTGCCAAAACCAGCTCCTTCAGGTCCCCATTCAGCAGATTTTGGCGCATCAAAGCTTTCATAAGAACCAAAGAAAAACAGTTTATCTTTGATGATTGGGAAGCCAATGGTGCCTCCAAAGGTTTTTTCTTCGAATTTTTGTTCTACCTTTTCACGAACACCATCTTCATCTGCGCGAGTAAGACCTTCACCAGCCATGCTGTCATTGGTCATTTCGTAAAAAACGGTACCTGAAACTTCGTTAGTACCAGACTTAGTTACCGCATTAATCTGCGCGCCAGTAAAGCCACCTAATCGTGCTGTATAAGGAGATACATTTAACGCAACACTTTCAACAGCATCAATTGAGATGGGTGAGCGTTGAGTTGGATAACCGTTTGAGTTAAGGCCGAAATCATCATTTTGAGAAATACCATCAACAACGAAGGTGTTAAAGCGAGGGTTCATCCCCGCTACACTCATTGAGATACCATCAGTGCCGACAACAGCCATTGGATTTTGACGCAGAATATCTTTCAAGTCACGGCTAATGCCTGGTGCGTTAGCAATTTCTTTTGCGCCAAATTCACTATTAGCGCCTGCGCTGCGATAGTAACTCGCAGTTCCGACAACACCGATACGTTCCATATCAGCTGCAGATTGCAGAGTACGGTTAAAACGTAATGTTTCACCGACGTTTAGATATAAATCTTGCTCTATATCATCAGCAAATTTACCTGAATCAACTTTGATCAGATAAGGACCACCAACACGAAGACCACGAGCAAGGAATTGACCATCAGCGCCTACTGACACTTCAGTGACTGTCCCAGTTGGTTCATGGATGATAGTAATTGTTGCATCTGTAACAGCATTTCCTTGAGGACCAACAATCTGACCGCGGATGTTTGATGCTGTATCTGCTGCCATGGCTGGTAGAGAAACGCCCATAGCAAAGCATGTCGCTAGCGCTAAGCGACTGATTTTATTGTTTAACATTTTCAGACCCCTGAAATATTTTTATATTTATTTATGTACTAGTTAATCTAGCTTTATAAAGAAGTTTGTAGAGTAAAAACTTCAGGCGCTAGTTTATAACCAATTTGTTTCAAAATCATGTCATTGTTGAACTATTTAGCAACAAAACTTAAACTGCGACCGTCAACTTCGCGCAACATCCACAACAAAGCATGAATAACAACCGCAAAGTAGACTCTTTAGTCACAAAAAAATAATCTAAAAAGTGACTTTCATCATTCGCTGTCTAACCTCATTTAAGTGGTTTACTAGGTCCAAGCTACTTAAATGCCAATGGAATAATAATAATGAAACCTGCTATATTGTTAATCAGTGCCACACTAGCTTTATCTGCTTTTGCCAGCCAACAAGCACAGGCATTTGGCCAATTAGGTCACCGTATTATTGGTGAAATTGCCCAAAATAATTTATCCAAAACCGCTCAAGAAAAGATTAATCAACTAACTCAAGGTGAATCTCTTGCGCAGATGTCGACTTGGGCAGATGAGATCCGTTCAGACAAAACTTGGTATCACTCATCGCCTTGGCATTATGTGTCAATTGACGATGGCAAAACCTGGGACACAGTCACCCGAAACCCGAAAGGCGATATTATTGAACGTCTTGAAAAGTATGAACAAGTGCTAAAAAATGCCACGACTTCTGAACAAGAAAAATGGCAAGCTTTAGCCTTTTATGTGCATTTTGTCGGCGATATTCATCAGCCATTACACGTAGGTCACAGCCATGATCGCGGCGGTAATTCAGTTAAATTGAAGTGGTTTGGCGACGACACTAATTTGCATTCAGTGTGGGATAGCAAGCTGATTGAGCATCAAAAATTAAGCTATACCGAATACACTAAATTTATTAGTCGTATTTCAGCAAAAGATATCAGCGACTGGCAAGGCCAAAGCTATTATGTGTGGGCGGATGAATCCAAAGCCTTGCGTGATGCAGCGTATGAGTTAGAAAAAAATCGTGATGATCAACCTGATTTGCGCTTCCAATATATTTTTGATCACACCCCAACTGTGGAGCTAAGAATGCAGCAAGCAGGTATTCGTTTAGCCGAAAAGTTGAATATTATTTTTAGTCAATAATATTAAAGCGTCTTTTAACTGACTTATTTACATTATTAAATTGCACTAATGTTGCAACACAAACGTAAAAAAAGAGCCACTAGTAATAGTGGCTCTTTTTGTTTCTAACATCTCAATATTAAGTCATTGTTATCAACATAACCTTGCAGGGCAATTATGTCGATAATGAATCATTAACGTTCGAAGTTATGGAACTTCTCGATACCGAATGATTTACCTTCAGCATGACACGTTGCACAAGATTCTGATGTAGGGGTTAAATGCCAACCTGGTGAAACAACAGGCTCGCCCTTGTCATCTGGATAAGTCGCGACTTCTTTATTGAGCTCTCCACCGTTAGCTTCCATGTGACTTAAAGCTGTAGGTGTAGTATGACACGCATAACAATTAGCCGTAATAGGGCTAGTTACAACACCACGAGTTCCACCATAAAACGCTCTTGAAAGCATGTACTGGTTTGGGATTTTATATAAATCGATACCATCAGCGTGACAAGAAACACAATTTTCTGCATTTAATTTAGTTGCTGAATTAGCTTCATCTTCCCCGATACCACTGCCGACGCCCCAATGCTGACTGTGAACCATTGGTCCAAAACCTGGCGCAGAGCCTCCCGAGTTTCGATCTTGACCATTGTTATGACATGCTACGCAGCCTAAACCGCCATCATCAAAGCTACCGCCTTTGTGGAAATCTGCCTCAGAGTTGTGACAAGAAGTACAACTATCACTAGTCACACTATGACGACGATCGAACGCTTTTAAAAACTCACCTTCAGCACTCACAATTTCGGAGTGAGCAGTAATACTCATCAAACCATCAAAAGTGATACGAGCTGATGTGAATAACTCAGTTCCTGCAAAGTCAGGGCTTAACGATCCACAAAGTGAGATGTGCTCTTGAGTTGAAGTTTCACTCATTGACGCAGCACGACCAATAACAGAACCTTCAAAATAACCATGTAAGTAACTAGAAACACCAACGTTTTCTAGCTCACTTAGATTTTGCTGATTCCCATTAATATCTTGCAAAGATACGTCAGTACACCATTTAGCATCCGCAGCTACAAAGTAAGGTGCAGTCACTGATGCGACATAAGCCTCTTTCAGTTCTTTCCGATCGGCCATTACAGTGTGGAATTGACGCCAATCGTCACCAGAATCATTAAAGCTGTTAAATGTCGCTTCAATTTCAGTGTTCAGAACACCTGCTTCGATATGACAATCAAGACAAGTCTGTTGCCTATAAACGTTAGTAATTGGTTCTACGTGGCAAGTTTGACAGTTAGAGATTTCAAAACCAGTGTCAAAATCTTGGTGATTGATATGACCAATTTGTTGCATGTGGGTGTTAGCACCGCCATCATCACGAGTAACGTGACCATGACAAGTCATACAGCCAGCAACAAAGTCAGTTTCCCCCTCAAGATCAACAGCTACACGAGAAGGATGTCTAAAGCTTGAAGTTGAATAATCTACGTGACAGGCATAACAAGCTTCAGTAGAAGTTGTTAGAGTGGCTTCAGGCTTTTGAATTACAATGTAATCAGAAGTCGCTATATCGCCGCCACCAACTTGTAAACGAAAAATACCATCAGTGTCAGCTTGAATCGCAGCCATTGGGCCAACAAATTCATAATTACCGTTATCAAGTAACGTTAGCGTTGCAGCTTCATCACTTGCTTTGGCTACGCCACCTACAGGGTTTTCATCGCTGCTGTTACTGCGCTTGATACCTTGATCAGTTAAGGCTGCAACGTAAAGCTCTGCATCTTCTAAACCAACAATTTGAATATCGTCTTCGTTAGTAATACCAAACTCTACTATTACCTGGCCTTCATTAACCTGATGATCAATATACTCAACATTGGTGACTTCTGATGTTTCTACTACTGGTGGGTTACTTGGTTCACCTGGTGCACCATCTTCACCGTCTTTGCCATCACTACCACAACCCGCAATCCCCATTGCTGCTGCGATAACGAATGCTAATTTGCGTTTCGTTAAATGTTTCATCATCATCATCACTCCGATTGTTAGTACCACTTAATGGGTACGGAGCGCATACTAAGTAGGTAGCATGCAGGAATGAGTGATTAAGTTCACGAATAAACAGTAACCTAACAATAACGATGTTATTTAAAGTTAAAGTTTGAACCCGATCTCATTAAGCATTTACTTATATTAACAATTAAAACCTAAGCGCTAACTTAACAAACAAAAAGCAACAAACTAGGTTACAGGGTGTATCAGTAATTTAGACAAGCCTACTATTGATAACTAAATGACACAGAAGCATAAAAAAGGCCCTTCAAGGGCCTTTGTGGTTTATAAGGGACAATCAAAGCTTATGAACAGCAATCTCGTTTTATGTTCATTTTAGGCAGTTTATCCCAAACGACTTTTGCCATTAGTACCGCTAACACAATGCCAGAACTTAGCACTAACCAGTGAGGGAGTAATTCATGGTGTTCACCAATTTGCGGCATCACTACAAAGCCAAACTCAGCCACAAGATAGTTAACCAATATCCCTGCAACCAAAGCCACACCTAATACCCCGCCCAGGTAACCAAACAAGGCGCGCTTTCCTAACTCTTTCGCTACCACACCTAAAGTGGCGATATTAGTCGCAGGCCCTGCCATCATGAATACCAGAACTGCCCCCGGTGATACCCCTGCTAACAACAAGCCTGCCGCTATCGGTGTTGATGCGGTGGCGCAGATATACATAGGCACTGAAATTAACACCATGACTAGCATAGCGAGAATGCCATCACCCCATTTTGCTAAAAAGTCAGTCGGCACATAGGTTTGTACTAACGCAGCAAAGAATAATCCGACTAATAACCACAACGTCGTATCTCGCACTAAATCGGTTGCGGCATACTTAAGTCCAGTGAAGATACGAGACAGAATAGTTTCTTGTTTAAGCTCGGTCGCCATGTCTTGGGTTGATGCACAGCAGCTTTCTTCACTGGCAGCAGACGTTGTCTCACTTGAACAACAACTACTTTTCCCTTCTTTAGCGGCCTCTGACTTGCTTGAACAGCAACTTGTAGCCTCAGCCTTAACGGATTCAGACTTGCTCGCACAACAACTCGACGCCTCAGCCTTAACGGATTCAGACTTGCTCGCACAACAACTCGCTGCCTCAGCCTTAACGGATTCAGACTTGCTTGAACAGCAACTTGTAGCCTCAGCCTTAACGGATTCAGACTTGCTCGAGCAACAACTCGCTGCCTCAGCCTTAACGGATTCAGACTTGCTCGAGCAACAACTCGCTGCCTCAGCCTTAACGGATTCAGACTTGCTCGA